>PWUB01000219.1 GCA_003563755.1 Clostridia bacterium | reverse complement strand
ATCGCGGCTGCGGTGTTATCGGCAGTTTGACGGGGGGTGACCTGGGCCACGGGCGGACCATCATCAATAGAAAGGGTGATATCGGTGCGCCGTTCCAAGTCAAAGATCAACCCACCTAAGCTAGACCCGCCAATGGTGAGCGGCGAAGAACCCGTAGTGGTTACCCCGCTGTCTACTCCGGCGGGCGTCGGCCCGGCCAGGGCCGGGGCTATGCTCAGCCATGAGGTTCCGGCCAGGGCCAGGGCTAGCCATCGTCCTTTTGCACCAAGAATGTTATTCACAGATGGTCTCCTCAAGTTCTATATCAAGACGGTGATCAATACGAAGGAAAATCTAGACCGAGATCAGCCCTAGCCCACCCCGGCGCGGCCAAACATTTAGAATCCGGGGCCAAAGTTAAACCCATACCCCAGGGTCACCACGGCCACTGAGCCAGCGACGGTGTTGTTCCCCACGTCTCCGTACAGCAGGTTGAGCGTTAAGGGCACAGAGGGAGCGGGCACGATGGATGCCCCCACATTCAGCCCAACGCCGCTCCAGGCGGTATTAAGGGAGAACTGAGGATGCACCCGCAGCCCAACCCCGGCGAAAAAGCCAATGTCACTGTCCTCACCGCTAAAGGTACCGCCGCCAATGCCAACGGTACCGGTAATGGGCAAACGGTTAGTGGGATGATCGGGCTGAAGCAGGTGGGCTGCACTCGCGGCCCCATAGGGGCTAGCCTCGGTGCCCACGGTGTCAGACCCATAACGGGCAAAGTTTTTCACCCCGAGGGCAACGGCGACTTCGGTGCGATCGGTAGCCAGCAACTCCCGGTGTAGCTTGGCATCGAAGTTACCGTTTTCGCCAAACCGCCGAATACTTAGAAGGTTATAGCTCAGCTCTAGGCCCACTAGGCTGCGAGCATTACCCAGGCCAAAGCCCATGGAAAGACTACCATCGGCCTCGGGACGCAGGCGATCGGCACCGGCCAGGGAGGCGCTGATAAATAAATCTCCCCACTCTGCCCCAAAGGCCGAAGGAATACCGGCATTGGGGGAAGGGGGGTAAGAGCGGGTCACCGGCAGAACACCGGGCAGGGGATCCACCCGTAGTTCCTGGCGAATTTGGTCAGCATCGGCCGTGGCCTCGGTGTCGGCCTGGGCCATGGATGGGGCGGAGGACTCCACAGCAGCGTCCACCTTAGCTTCTGAAGCTAGGACGTCAGAGGCTTCAGCCGTCTCAGGGGTCCCCGGGGTCACCATGGCCGCAGCAGGACTGGGCTCGGGGTCTAAGGCCTGGGCCATAGCTACGGACTCTGAAGTCTGATTGGGGCGATCGGCCAAAATCGCTGGGGTGTCCCCCGGATTTGGGGTCAACGCCTCTAGGACTGGGTGAGGCTGGGTTTCGGCCCACCGGGGCTGGGGCTTAGCTGTGGCAAACATTTCGACGGTTTCCGGTTGGGCAAGGGGCCTGGGACTAGCCACCTGGGCCCGCTGGGAGGCCGTAACGGTCTCCGATGGCGAGTCCGCCTCCGCCAGCTCTGGATCTAGGGTTTGGGCCACGGCAGCCTGGGGCCAGACTGCGATACCAGCCAGCCCTAGGGCACTGGCCATCATCCAGGGGTTAAACTTGTTCTCCATTACTCCTCACATGGTTATGAATATGATCACGGTTATCGTCACCGGCTGCTGCCATGGGTGACAGCCCTATCACCTCTACGGGCTAGAGGTCGGCACCGACGAGCTAGAGCTCCCCTGCAACGATCCATAGCCGTAGTAGTAATAGTCATGGCTATTGCGTCGGGGACGGTTGGCCCCGTTCACCACTAAGCCCAGCACCGGAGCCTGAGCCGTATTTTGCAAGTCGGCAAAAGCTCGCTTCATGGATGAGCGCTGGGTTTTATGCAGACGCCCCACCAAAAGCAGCCCATCGGCATAACTGGCCGCCAGTTTGGCGTCTGTGATACCAATCAGGGGCGGCGTGTCGAAGATGATTAAGTCGTAGTGGTGGCGGTAGTCTTCGACAATGTGCTGCATTTTGCGGGAGGCCAGCAGCCGCCCCGGGGCCGGTGGCAAGGTGCCCGCAGTGAGCAAATACAAATTGGGATTATCGGCAAAGGGGGTGACCAGGTCCATGGGCTGGACTTGGGGTTGGGTCAGCACATCGCTAAGCCCTTGATGGTTAGGCACCCCAAACAGCAAATGCTGGGTGGGCTGGCGCATGTCCCCATCAATTAGCAGCACTCGCCGCCCCATGTTGGCGGCCGCAATGGCCAGGTGAGCCGACACCGTTGACTTACCTTCCCCCACCTCGGATGAGGTCAGGGCCACCACCTGAATGGGGGAGTCGGAGCTCAACAGGCGTAAGTTGGTATCTAAAGAGTAGAACGCTTCAGTAAACCTAAAGTTCGTGTAGCCATCCTTAGGCTTAGCGCCAGCCTCTCGCAACAGGGCCTCGTCCAGGGTCGATACCAGACGAGGACTAAACAGCAAAGGCCGCTTCTTCAATTCTGGAGCCAGAGGCACCAGGGCCAGGTTCGGCAGTTTGACGCTCTTGACCATGTCATCGGCATCATGGAACACCTGGT
>PWUB01000023.1 GCA_003563755.1 Clostridia bacterium | reverse complement strand
TCGCCTTCCTGCCCCTTCTGATCTCCATGCCCAGCGGTGTGTTCATGGACCGGGTGGGATACAGGGCCGTCATCTTCGCAGGGTCAGCCAGCATGGTCGGGGCCTCGCTCCTTCTCGCTCTCTTGCCGCCGGTTCCCCTGGTGATTCTGACCCAGCTGGTGGCGGGCCTGGCAAACATCCTGGTGATCCTGGCCACCCAGGCCTACGTATCCAACCTGGGACCCCCTAGCATGCGGACGGGCAATTTCGCCCTGTACTCCTTCTCCTTCGGTATAGCGTTCCTGGTGGGACCGCCCGTGGCGGGGATCATAAATGACCGGTGGGGATACTCCGCGGCGTTCATCGCCGCGGCCGCTACCGCCCTCCTGGTGGTGCTGGCCACCCGGGCCCTGGCGGAGATCAGGCCCCCCATAACCGACGACCCGCGTTCGCTGAAGGAGACCATCTCCGATGAGACACCTAAGGTCATCGGCATGAGCGGCGAATTGCTGGGCAAGCCCACCGTCCGGGTGGCCCTGGGCGTCAGCATGTGTGTCCTGTTCGTCATGACGCTCCGCACCAGCTTCTACCTGGTTTTCCTCGAAAACATCGGGTTCTCAAGCACCGATATCGGTGTCCTCGTGGCCGTGCAGGAGGGCGTGGCCCTCATGCTTCGACCCTTTCTCACTTCCCTGGTGAGGAGGGTCGGGATGGTGCCGCTCATGGTCGGATCCATGGCGATCGGGGGGCTGGGTGTGGGTGTCACGCCGTTCTTGGGGGCATATGTGCCGCTCATGGCCGCCGCGGCCGTGCACGGAATCACCCCCGCTTTCACCCAACCCCTCAGCATGATACTGATGGCGGGCAGTGCGCCCGAGGACAAGCAGGGCATGGCGATGGGATTTCGCCAGACGGCGAACCAGGCGTCGCTCTTCGTCGGGCCCGTTGTTTTCGGGGCGGTGGCCAGCTGGATGACGATGACGGCGGTGTTTCTGCTGGCGGCCGCCGTGCTGCTGGGGGGAGCCGCCGTTTTCACCCTGGTGTACTTGTGGAGGGGGGACGGGCTGGTGGGTGACGGGAGTTTTGCACGTTGATGGGGGTCGAGTTTATCCTGTCACAGTCACGGATCCGCCGACCTATCCGGGCAGGCCGGAATTCATGTTACACTTACATGTGAAACTATCCGCATCAGCGGACTGTTTGCCGATGTGGATGCCCGCCCGGTCAGCACAGGACGGGCGCTAAAGAGATGACACGGTCGAATAGATGTTTCCCGAAGGGGGAGACAGGATGTCCACCATATTGGAAATGGCCAGGGATCTGGGCCAGGCCATGAGAGAGACCGAGGAGTTTACAGAGCTGAAGGCCGCCGAGCAGAAACTGAACGAGGACGTAGATGCACAGGTGCTGATGGAGGGGCTACAGAGCTCCCAGGAGAAGCTGCAGAAGCTCCAGCAGGCCGGACTGCAGCCCAGCGAGGAGCAGGTCCAGGAGTTTCAGCAAAAGCGGGAGCACATGAGCACCAACCCCGCCATCAGTTCGTTCATGAGGGCACAGGCGGAGTTCAGCAGCATGGTCCAGGAAGTCAACGAGGCTATCAGTGAGGGTATGAAGGACGAGGACGAAGACGAGACCGTGTGAGGCACCGGGATCCTACACCGACGCCGGGGGTGCGGTCATGGGTTGTGAAGTCTGCTCGAGTCGTACCGCTGCGGAGGCTATCGGTGTCTGCGGGCCCTGCCTGCGCGATGATCCTACGTCCCGTCTTCGGACGGCCGCAAGGGCCCACGTACGAAGCCAGTCGCCCCTGCCCGGCAGGATCCCGAAAGCCCGGGCGGGGGTTGTCTGTTCCCTGTGCGGGAACGAGTGCCGTCTGGCTGCCGGTCAGAAGGGCTTCTGCGGGCTGAGGGAGAACCGGGACGGCAAGCTGGTGCACACCGCGGGCACGAGCCGGGTCGGCCTCGCCGCCTACCACCGCGACCCCCTGCCCACCAACTGCGTGGCGGGGTGGGTCTGCGGATCCCGTCGGGGTATGAACAACCTGGCGGTCTTCATGGGCGGATGCTCCTTCGACTGCCTGTTCTGTCAGAACCGCAGCCACCACAGCATGCTCCTGCGGGGACGTCCCCTGGTGCCACCGGAACGATTGGCCGCGGCGGCCGGCCCTGATGTGGCATGCATATGTTTCTTCGGCGGCGACCCGTCTCCCCAGATTGCCTTTGCCCTGGCCGCTGCCCGCACCGCCCGCGAGCAGGCCCGGGGCAGGTCTCTGAGGATCTGCTGGGAGACCAACGGCAACTTGAACCCCGGGTTTATGCGCCCGGTAACAGCCGTGACCCGTGAGTCCGGAGGATGGATTAAGTTCGATCTGAAGGCTTTCGACTCGAGGATTCACCGGGCGCTGACCGGTGCTGACAACAGGGTTGTGCTCTCCAACTTCCGTCGCCTGGCCCTCCCAGCGGGTATATCCCAGCCGCCGCGCCTGGCCGCCAGCACCCTCCTGGTTCCCGGGTACGTGGACGAGGTAGAGGTGGGGGCCATAGCCCGCTTCATCTCCGATCTGAACCCCGACATTCCGTATTCACTGCTGGC
>PWUB01000153.1 GCA_003563755.1 Clostridia bacterium | reverse complement strand
CCCTCGCGGTATTCCTCGATGCAGAAATGCTGATCCGCCCAGTTCGTGTTGACGAGCATGAGCCCCTCGCTCTGGCGCCCCTCGTCCACACGTGCTGCCGGGACCGGCATGCGGTACCATGCATGCGAGACCCTGACGCTGAGATGCTCGGACAAATCCTCCTGCCTGCCTCCATGCGCCGCGTACTCATCGGACATCAAGTCCCAGACTGCGTCCCAGTCATGGTCGGCACGGCTCCTCTGGAAAACGAAGGCCGTCTGCAAGAAATCGGGCTCCGCCCGTACCGTCGCCCAGACCGTTCCGATCATGATGACCAGGACCAATCCTCCGATGACCCAGCGCCCCAGGCGTTCCATGGTGCTGCCAGAGTTGGCTTTATCTTCGCTCAATGTAAGACCTCCACGACATGAGTGTTACCCTCAGTTTCTCCAGACACCCCCGGCCTTCCTCCCCCGCTCACTCACTCCTCCCCCGCGGCATAATGTAAATATGACTTATGTCAACGATTCCGACAGAAGGGGTGAATCGCATGGCCGCAAGAGAGTCACCTACGGGGCGAGCGGCGGGATGGGATCCGCACGACGGACCCGACCTCTGCTGTCCACCCTGGATGCAGCTCGCCGAGGCCTATGTACCTTACCAACCGCTGCGGCCCCAAAAAGCAGCTCCCGACAAAGCCCTCGAGAAGGGCACCCTCTTCCCGGACCTTTACCGCCCGTACAAGATGTACGGTGACCCGTGGAATACCTCCGGTCATTCCTGGAGGGGGGAGAAACCGTGATGTACAACGATGCCCGACGATGTCAGCTTCTCCAGGACATCAGTGCCCTGAATTTTGCCGCCCTGGAGCTAACGCTTTACCTCGACACCCACCCCGATGACCGCGGTGCACTGAGGCAGCGGAACGAGTACCTGGCGGAGATGAAGGAAGTGATGAGGGAGTACGAGGCCAAATACGGTCCCCTCACCACGATCTCCCGGGCGGAATACCCCTGGACCTGGATAGATGAGCCCTGGCCCTGGGAGATACGATGCGGAGGTGACGGCTGATGTGGATTTACGAAAAGCGGCTCCAGATGCCCGTGAACGTGGAGGGCGCCGATCCCAAGCTGGCCGAGTACATCCTCACCCAGTTCGGCGGCCCTGACGGAGAGCTCTCCGCGGCGATACGCTACCTGACACAGCGCTACACCATGCCCACCGGATACACCAAGGCCCTGCTCACCGACATCGGGACCGAGGAGCTGGCGCACTGGGAGATGATCGCCACCATGATATACCAGCTGACTGACGGGCTCGATGCGGAGGCATGGAAGATGAAGGACATGGCAACCAAGTACGCGCAGCGCGGTCCGGCCGTCTTCCCCACGGACGCCGAGGGCAATCCGTGGACAGCATCATACATCCAGGCCCACGGCAATGATCCGATCGCCAACCTGCACGAGGACCTGGCCGCCGAGGCGAAGGCGCGGGCCACCTACGAAAACCTCCTGGATCTCAGTGATGACCACAAGTTGAACAAGGCTCTCGCCTTCCTGCGGGAACGCGAGGTTGTGCACTTTCAGCGCTTCGGAGAGGCACTCGATCTCCTGCAGGAGGAGAGGAAGAAGCGCAAGACCTATTACTAGCCGCCTTTACCCCGAGAACCAAAGAGAGCTGCCAGACTCCGGGTTCGAGGGTCCGCGGATGAGAAAGAGTACTCCCCATGGTACAATTGAGCAAAACACCTCGGGGGTGATGATATGAGCGTGAAGATGGAGCTTGTGAACATAGAGAAACCGGAGGAAACCAACCTTGTCCTGGGGCAGTCGCACTTCATCAAGACCGTTGAGGATCTCTACGAGGCTGTGACCAACGTCGGCGGCGGCATCCGGTTCGGACTGGCCTTCTGCGAGGCCTCAGGACCCCGGCTCATTCGCCACGCAGGTAACGACCAGGCCCTGATCCGCCTGGCCGTCGAAAACGCCGAGGCCGTGGGCGCCGGCCACTGTTTCATCCTCTTCATGGAGGACGGGTTCCCCATCAACGTCCTCAACAACATCAAGGGCGTGCCCGAAGTGTGCGGCATCTTCTGCGCCACCGCCAACCCGGTACAGGTTATCGTAGGTGAATCCGAGCAGGGACGTGGTATCGTCGGGGTGATCGATGGAGGATCGCCGCTCGGAGTGGAGGACGACGCTGACATCTGCGAGCGCAAGAAGCTCCTGAGAACCATCGGTTACAAGACCTGAACCTATCCGGGGAGGGAGACCTCCCCGGTCACACCAGCCTCTCCATCCAGCAGTCAACCACGGTCATCCCGTGCTCTGAGTGAAGGCGCTCCTCGATGGAACCCAGGCGGCGCTCGGCCCGGGACCAGTCGTTGCTCACCAGCACCAAGGCTATCACCGCCGCATCGCGTTCATCGAGACATCCCACCTCGGAGGCGCTGACCTTCATATCGTGCAGGTCCTTGAGGAACCGCCTCATGCGCGAGCGTTTTTCCTTGAGGGACCCACAGCCGTGAAGGCGGAGCTGGGCGCTCATCATCCCCACCCTGGGCGTACCCTTCAACGCTCTGTACTGCACCCTTAT
>PWUB01000180.1 GCA_003563755.1 Clostridia bacterium | reverse complement strand
TCTACGGGAACCAGTGGACCCTCCAGGACTTCGAGCACATCGAGCACGGTGATCTCGCCCGGAGCTGTACTGAGCTGATAGCCACCCTGCGGACCCCGTACGCTTCGTACCAGTCCGGCACGCCTCAACGGGGCCAGCAGCTGCTCCAGGTAGTTGGCTGGAAGACCCTTCTCCTCCGCTATCTCACGAACGGGCACCGGGTCTTCGCCGTAACGACCCGCCAGAACAGTCATGGCCAGTACACCGTAGTGGCCGCGAGTGGAGATCTTCAAGGCAGTTCACCCCTCACCTATTCCCGACAAAACCAGTAGGCTTTGTCAGCATTAAGGTAGCAGTAAGATCGGCTCCAGTCAAGGGTGTTGTAGAGAGAAATGAGGGGCCGTTCATTTTTCCCGTCGAAGATCGGCGAGCCTCCGGGCGAGCCTGGCCTCGTAACCAGAATCCGAGGGATCGTAGTAGCGGGTCCCAACAAGATCCGAGGGCAAATACTGCTGATCAACCCACCGTTGAGAATAGCTGTGGGGATAGCGGTAGTCCTGGCCGCGGCCCAGGCGCTCCGCCCCCCGGTAGCTGGAGTCCTGCAGGTGGGCTGGCACTCCGGTGCCCCTGCCCTCCTTGACGTCAGCGATTGCTCGATCGATTCCCAGGGCGGAGTTACTCTTCGGAGCTGTTGCTATGTAGAGGGCAGCTTCGGCCAGGATTATGCGCCCCTCGGGCATCCCCACCCTCTCCACGGCCTGAGCACAGGCGACGGCCACCTGAAGGGCCCTGGGATCGGCCAGCCCCACATCCTCCGCCGCGTGGACTACGAGACGCCGGGCAATGAAACGCGGATCTTCCCCTGCGTAGATCATGCGGGCCAGCCAGTGAAGGGTAGCGTCGGGGTCGGAACCCCGCATGCTCTTTATGAAGGCAGATATGGTGTCATAATGCGCATCACCGTCCTTGTCGTAGCGGACAACGCGCTTCTGGATGGACTCCTCGGCCACCTCAACGGTGATGTGCCGGACACCGTCATCATCGGGTTCAGTCGTGAGCGCACCCAGCTCCAGGGCGTTGAGCGCAGACCGGGCATCACCCGAGGCGGTGGCTATGATGTGATCCAGGGCTTCATCTGCCACCTCCAGCTCGAGTTTCCCCAGTCCTCTCTCACCGTCCTGCATCGCCCTGATGAGGATGCTGCGGATGTCTTCATAACCCAGCGGTACGAGCTCGAAAATTCTCGACCTGGACACGAGGGGGGCGATCACCTCGAAGTAAGGATTCTCCGTTGTCGCTCCTATCAGGATCACGGTGCCGTCCTCGACGTATGGAAGCAGAGCATCCTGCTGTGCCTTGTTGAAACGATGTACTTCATCTATGAACAGTATGGTTCTCCTCGAGTACACCCCGAGCTGCTTCTCTGCCTCAGCCACGACTTCCCGGATGTCACCCACGCCGGACATCACGGCATTGAGGCGGACAAAATGACATTCGGTACTCCGGGCAACAACGCTAGCCAGGGCGGTCTTACCTGACCCGGGAGGCCCGTAGAGAATCAGGGAGGTGAGTCGATCTGCCTCGATGGCGCGACGCAGCAGCTTACCCTCTCCCAGGATGTGCGGCTGGCCGACCATCTCATCCAGCGTCCTGGGTCGCATCCGGTCAGCAAGGGGTGCCTTCTGCAAAAGATTGCGTTCCCTGTGCCTGTCAAAGAGATCCATCCGGTATGGGGGCACCTTTCGGCGCCCCCTGCCACCTCCTCAGATGTAGCGGTCAAACCACCCCACGATGCGCTCCAACCGGTGAATGCGGTGCCAGGGCCCTCCGCCGCGGGAAAGGCCGTGGCTCTCACCGGGATATCTGATGAACTCCGATTCGACTCCCTGCTTCTTCAGTGTCGCAAAGACCTGCTCGCCCTGTTCGACGGGACAGCGGTGATCCGCCTCGCTGTGGATGACGAGGGTAGGCGTCTTAACATCACCCATGTATGTGATGGGCGACTGCTGCCGGTAGTTCTCCGCAGTCTCCCACGGATGACCTCCGTAGCGCTCATCCCACATGAAACCGATATCGCTGGTTCCCCAGAAACTGTAAAGGTTCGAGACGCACCGCATGGTGACGGCCGCCCTGAACCGGTCGGTATGACCTATGATCCAGTTGGTCATGTATCCTCCGTAGCTGCCGCCAGCTACCCCGAGGCGTGTCTCGTCCAGCGCGGGATATCGTTTCAGGGCCTCGTCGAGCCCTGCCATGATATCAGCGTAGTCAAGATCACCCCACCCGGGCGCTATGGCACCTCTGAATGCCTCTCCGTAACCCGAGCTGCCGCGGGGATTGGTGAAGACAACAGCATAGCCGGCTGCAGCCAACAGCTGGAACTCGAAAAAGAAGGTGCCCGTGTACATGGCGGTCGGCCCCCCATGGATCTGGAGAATCGCCGGGAGCCTGTCCTGGTCACCGTCGGGCCGGATAACCCATACGTCCACGTCGGGATCATCTTCGGTCGCTCTCGCTGTGAAGCGCTCAGGGGTCAGCACCCGGCATTGGGCCAGAAGCTCCTCATTGGTGACGACCATCGTCCGCTCCGGTGCCTCCTGAAGGGAGCCC
>PWUB01000012.1 GCA_003563755.1 Clostridia bacterium | reverse complement strand
GGAACCGTAGTGGACCTGCTGGCAGAAGCCGAGGAAGGCTACCGGTTCGTCACCTGGACTGGCGATGTGGACACGGTCGCAGATGTTAACGCAGCCGAAACCACCATCACCATGAAAGGCGACTACGCAATCACCGCCAGCTTTGAGGAGGAGTCGCGGATGGGTGCCTGGGTGGATGAGGTGATTATCATGATGGAGCCCGACGCCTGGCAGGCGGTATTGAAGCTGGGGGCAGGTGATATCGACATATATGGTGTCCCCATTACCATTCCTGCCCTCTTCGAGACTGTTGTTGAGCACCCAGAGATAGACTATATCTTCAGCTACGGTAGTTACCGCGACATCAGATTCAACACGTATAGGGATCCAGACACGAAGGCGCCCCTCTTCGTAGATGGACGCCTGAACCCGTTCGCAGTTCCCGAGATTCGCGAGGCGATGAACTGGTTGGTCGATCGCGAGGCAATAGCTGAGACATACATGAACGGGATGGGGACGCCGAAGTGGACAGCCCTCGGGACCCGGTTCGCGGACCATGCCCGCTACTATGACGAGATCATCCAGGACATCGAGACCGCCTACACACACAGTTTCTCTGACGCCAAAGCTGTCTTTGATGCCCAGATGCCGTTGATCGGCGCGACGTGGGATGAAGACGATGGTCTCTGGTATCACGGAGGCGAGCCAGTCGAGATCATCTTCTTGATTCGAAGCGACCTGCCTCCTTTCCCCGCAGCGGGACACCATGTGGCTGACCTGCTGGCTGACCTCGGATTCGAGGTCACACGTTTGGTCGAGCCACGCAAGGAGGCATTGGAGATCTGGATCCACGGAGAGCCGGCCGATGGACTGTTCCACATCGCTAGCGGTGGCTGGATCTCTACAGTATTCCCTAGGGATCAGGCATCGATCTTCGACCAGATGTACACCCACCGAGTGATGGGGGGGTTCTCGCTATGGGCGATCCTGGAGGAGCAACTCGAAGAATTCCCTGACTTTGACGAGGCAGCTATGAGGCTGCGGTCCAAAGAGTTCACCTCGATGGAAGAGCGGAAAGCTCTGTTTGACACAGCATTGACCGAGGCGATGAAGTTCTCTAACTGCATCTGGCTAAGCGATATGGGTGCTGTCAACGCCTACCGGCACGACGTAGGTGTAGCCGCTGATACGGCCGGTGGCATTGCGGATCCGGGGTGGGCGCACACTGTGCATTTCCATGATGGAGGCGAGCCGGTGGCGGGGGGAACCCTCAACGTGGCGCTGCTCGAAGTCCTGGTGGAGCCGTGGAACCCGGTGGGTGGCTCGAGCTGGACGAACGACCTTTTCGTTACGCGGCGCGCCCTCGGTGATGGGGGCATCATGCCCGACCCGAGGGACGGACTGCACCATCCGCACCGAATCGAGTCGGCTGCGGTCACCGTCAAGCAGGGACTGCCAGTAACCCAAACACATGACTGGCTTACTCTCGACTTTGCTACCGCGATAGCCGCGCCGCCGGATGCCTGGGCCGACTGGTGTGCCGTGCAGCAGGAGTTTGTCACCGTGGGCGAGAAGATGGACCCAGGGTCTCCGTATTATGATGAGAACTACGACCCTTCCGTGAATGTGAAATCGGTCGTCAACTATCCCGCTGACCTCTGGCAGGTGCCCCTCCACGATGGGAGCATCCTCTCAATCGGCGACTTCATCATGGCCATGATCATGTCTTTCGACCGTGGCAAGGAAGCCAGCCCCATATACGACCCCGCTCAGAAGGAAGCCGTCGAGGGCTTCCTGCACAGGTTCAAGGGCATGCGAATCACGTCGGAAGACCCGCTGGTTATCGAGACCTATTCCGACCTCTGGTACCTTGACGCGGAGTTAAATGTCACCACATGGTTCCCAACCTATGGTACATATGGTTGGACGGGTTTCTGGCACATGATAACGGTGGGTTGGCTGGCCGAGAAAGCCGGGCACCTGGCCTTCTCCAGTTTCAAGGCCGACGACCTGGAGATAGAGTGGATGGATTATACCAGGGGTGACAGCCTGACGACCCTTGCGACCTGGATAGACTGGGCTGCTGGCGAGGGCTTTGTCCCCTATGAGCCGACGCTGGGGCAGTACATCGCAGCAGATGAGGCTGCCGAGCGCTGGTCCAATCTACAAGACTGGTACGGGGAGATGGGCCATTTCTGGGTTGGCAGCGGGCCTTTCTACTTGGAGGCGGTCGATCCTGATGAGAAGACCGTCCACCTGAGGCGGTTCGAAGACTACCCCGATCGGGCCGACAGGTGGCTGTTCCTGCTGTTGCAAAGGCACGACCTGACCATTTCGAGCACCGCCGGTGGCTCGGTAATCACCCCCGGTGAGGGGACGTTCACATATGGCGAAGCGGCGGTGGTTAGTCTGGTGGCCGAGGCCGAAGCCGGCTACCTGTTCATCAACTGGTCGGGCAACGTGGATACCATCTTCAATGTCATTGCCGCCGACACGACGATCACTATGCACGACGATTACGAGATCACCGCACGCTTTGCGGCGATCGTAGACTCCAAGACAGAGACGGTGTCCGACGGCACAGTCGATGCCAGGGCCGAGGCCGACACCGAGGT
>PWUB01000040.1 GCA_003563755.1 Clostridia bacterium | reverse complement strand
TTCCCCCTGCCGCGGAGCGGCCCAGGCGACCCAGGCGCAGGGGTCCGGCCAGGTGGGAGCTGGAGGGTCCGATTGTGATCGGCCCGAGTACAGTGTTCACGATGCTGGGATGGGTGGCAGAGCCTAACCTGCTCATGGTGACAGTTCTCCTCTCGGGTGGTGTGAGGGTATCTTATTCCCCATGTGCCGCACCTTCTGATCTACTGATTTGGCGGTCGGTACCCGGACTCCTGTGACCGCATCCCGGTGCGCGGGCCTCACCCGCCGGCCGCTGCCTGCGGGCGCCGGAGGGTAACACCTGGGAATCGCGCCCAGGTGAGAGAGGAGCTGCCGGGACGCTGAGTCGTGAACCACGCAGTGTTGTGCTGAAGACTCAAGTCCTGGGTGGACTCCCATCGTCGGCCGGCCGTAGGAAAGGACCGTGGCACTCACACCCCCGCCCGGGAATGACAGGGGGGTTGAGAAGCGCCCGGGCTCCTCAACCCTCCCCCATCAGTCGATGTGCTCATCAAACCAGTCAGCGATCAGGCTCAACCGCCTGATCCTCCGCCGGGGTTTTCCTGACCGCGACAGATCGTGGCTTTCGTCCGCGAAGCGGGCGAATACTGCCTCCTTCTTCAGGCGCTTGAGGGCGATGAACCATTCCTCAGCCTGGGTGATGGGGCACCGCAGGTCGTTTTCCGAGTGGATTATGAGCATCGGAGTGTCCACGTTCTCAGCGTAGGTGATGGGCGAACGTTCGAGATAACCGGTGGGGTTCGCCCAGGGATATCCCGGAAACTCCCATGTCCCGTGGTTGAAGCCGACGTCGCTGGTGCCGAACATGCTGTATCGATTGCTGCTGCTTCTCTGGGTCACCGCTGCCTGGAAGCGGTCGGTGTGACCCACTATCCAGTTGGTCATGTACCCGCCGAAGCTTCCGCCCGTCACTCCGAGTCGTTCGGGGTCGAAGGGCATGGTGGCGATGGCGAGGTCCACGGCGCGCATGAGGTCGGTGTAATCCTTGCCTCCCCAGTCGTGATGGGTGGCCGCGTTGAAGGCCTGTCCGTAGCCGCTGCTGCCGTGCGGGTTCACGTACAGGACTCCGTAACCCCGGGCGCTGAGAACGTGAAACTCGTGGTAATATCCGTGTCCGTAGGCTGCGTGGGGACCGCCGTGTATCTCGAGAACCATCGGGTAGGAGCCCTCGTCGTCCATCAGCGAATCATCGGAGGGCATCATGACCCAACCCTGGATCTTCCGTCCCTTCGCCCCGGTGAACTCTATCTCCTGGGGACAGCTGAGCTTGACATCATCCAGCCACTCGTTGACCGCCGTGAGCTGCCTGAGGCCGCCCTTGGGCTCACAGATCCAGATATCCCCCGGCTTGACGGCATCCTCGGCCACCAGGGCGAATGCACCGGTCTCGGTGCTCTGGCTGAAGGCGGTGATGGTCCAGTCTGCGTCTGTGATCTGCTGCACCCGAGAGGTCAGGGTGTCCACCGCATACAGGTTGCACGCTCCCCGCCAGCCGCTCAGGAAGAAAATCTCGGAGGTATCATCGCTGAGCACCGGGCGTCCGGCACCCCCGCCGTAGCGGCAGTCGCCGCCGATTCCGCCTCCGAACCGCGGTTCGAACTCGCCGAGCAGGTCTGACACCTCGTCCCCGCAGGCGGTACGTAGGTAAAGGGTGGGAAGGGTGGCCCCGTAATACCTGTTGTCATGCCCCACGTAAAGCAGGCGCCCGTCGGGGTCAAGCAGCGGCGCCGAGGCGGGTCCCCTGCTGTCGGTGAGCTTCACCGGACTCGCGTCCCCGCTGACAGCGGAACCGTCGGCCGGGAACAGGTACACATCGGAGTAGTTAGCGTAGTCCGGGTCATCACAGCGTGTGGCCGTGCAGGCCACGGACTCACCGTCGGGATCCCACGCCGGTGCATCGTGGCTGAACAGACCGTCGGTGATCCGCACTGGCTCGCCGCCGTCGACGTTCACGACGAATACGTGGGAATACCGGTCGTAGGTGAAGCCCACACCGTTGAGCTTGTAGCGCATGCGGGTGATGATCCTGACCCCGTCATCGTCATCACAGGTGTCCTCGCCTCCGCAGGAGTCACCCCCGAGCTCCTCTTCGGGAAGGGAAGCTGTGAAGGCGATCCTCTCTCCGTCTGGCGACCAGCAGAAGCTCTTCACACCGACATCGAGATCCGTGAGCTGCTGCGCCTCGCCACCGTCGGTGGGAATGACCCAGATCTGCGCGCCGCCAGGATCACCCCGCCCCGACAGGAAGGCAATGTTCCTTCCGTCCGGTGACCACCGGGGATGGGTATCCTTCGTGCCGTTGGTGAACTGAAATGCCTCCCCTTCCTCGGCCGGCACCATCCATACCCGGGACCGGTACTCGTCCTCATCGCGGTCGATGTGGCTCTGCACGTAGGCGACCAGTTGGCCATCCGGCGATATCTGCGCGTCCGCCACCCAGGTGTAGCGGTACAAATCATCGATCTCGATCCGTCGCTTTTCGGACATGTAAAGTATCCGCTCCTCTCACTGAGAGATGGCCGGGTGATTCATCACGTGACGGACCACCCGCGCCGAAATCGTCAACTGTCGGTGGCTGGGCA
>PWUB01000087.1 GCA_003563755.1 Clostridia bacterium | reverse complement strand
GGTGGATCGGTAGGGGGACGCATTATTGACGTTGACCTCTCCAGACCCCACGCTCCCGGCACTCAGTAGCTGATGCCGGAGAGTATCGTGAATGATAACCCTATATCATGATACGAGATCCGACCTCTGCAGGCAAGGATTTCCCAGATCGCTACCTGGTGCGCCATAAGCTTCAGCGAGACTGAGTTCACAGGGAGAGCAATGCAGGCCTCACCGAGGTGGTCCGGGCGGCTGTGCCTCCAGGAGAGCGCATATCGCCCGTCGCACGGGCCGTATGATCTCCATGCGCAGCCGGGCAAGTGCTATAATGAATGACGGGTGCGGGCGGAGCCGCAGGGGGGTGTCAGACACCAAGAAGCCCATCATGATCCTTGACGCTTACCAGCGAGAAGATGGTGCTGATCTGACCGACGAAGAAGGGGCCGTGCTGCGAGCCGAGGGCGCTCAGGCACATCCGTGGGCGTGATCTAGACGAGAAACCGACACCTACGTTGATGCTTCCCTCCTCACCACCGGAGGCTGCAGCATGGAGGGATCACCTACCATGGGGTGGGATGACCGGGTAGGGGACTGACCGGTTCATCATTGCGCCGATATCAACGAGCTATGACTGCTCGGGTTGATGCGAAGGAACTTGAAGGGGTTGGGGATTTCCCGGGGTCTTGAGCGGACCCGGGTTGCCGAGGGAGGCGTCCTGATGCACGATAACTCGCGCACCATCCTGCTCATAGCGGGTATCCTCCTGCTCGCCGCAGCCCTTGGATCCTATTTAGGAGCCGGGGTGGCCAGGATGAATGTCCGCACGGAGAGCCAGGTCACTACCACCGAAGCCTCCACGGACGGGGCTGTATTCCACCCGGAGCCCCGGATGATATTCCTACTGGAGGCAGGTGCTGCGATGACTGACTCCTTCCACGGGGAACTGGAACAGGCCTTATCCCGGACTGCCCAGGTACCTCTGGTGCGCGCGGACGGGGCTGACGATGGCACTCCCGTTCTGCTGGTGAGGCTATCAATCTCAGGATGGTACACACCCATATGGTCGAACACCAGGGTGCAGGCAGAATGGTATTACGCAAGCGACGGCGACATGGAGGGACTGCTGGAGGGAGAACCCATCATCATGCATGACACTGACGATGTCATCCGGCGTGTCTCGGGAGAGACCAGGCTGCTGTCGACCATTTACGGCCTGTTCTCACGCCGTTACCGGGCGGCAAGAGTGGCCGATCAGCTGGGTCGTGAGCTGGGAAACCAGCTGAAGTCGCAGCTGTCACGGTGAAGGGACGAAGGCCACCGGGTCCGCACTTCGCAGAGGCAGTGGTAAAACCGCCACCCACTCGCAACCGACCAACGCATATCGACCCGGACCCCACACGGCCGACAGTGTGAGGAGCCTGGCAGGCAAAATCTGCCCTGCTGTCCCTCGTGAGCGTCCGCCATGCTCTCTTGCACCATCGGAGGGCGGGTGATTGAGTATCATCTGGGAATGGTCCCGTGCGGGGAGTCGTCAGGCCGCCGCGATGCTCCACAGGGTCCAGGTCATCTACGACGAGCCATCGCCGGATCGGCACGGTGGACATACACCGAGAACACTGACCTCCACCCGCATCACCCGGTAGTCAGCATCCCTGGCCAGCTCCTCCACACAATCCAGGAATCCGTCCTCGGAGGACAGGTCGTCCACCCGGCCGCAGCGCACGCACTTGATGTGCGGATGGGGGTCGGTGTTTGGATCGTAGTGCATCTTCTGTTCCTGGCCCATTCCGAAGCGCCAGACCAGGCCCTTCTTCTCGAAGGACTCCAGGGTCTTGTACACGGTGTTGAGGCTCATGGAGGGGTGACGCTCGCTGACCGCCACGTAGATGTCCTCGGCGGTGGGGTGAGCAGTATTACCCTGTAGAAAATCCAGAATCGCGAGCCTCTGGGGAGTGGCCCGGAGCCCCCTATTGCGTAGAATACACTGTAGCGTCTCCTTGTCGACCATCACCGTCATCCCCCTTTCGTACATAACTGATTATAATCCTAATCGCGGGGCCACGGAAATGAGGGGCCCCGCGAATCCGTCACCTATCCCCCTCCGCCAACTGCCCGATGACGTTGAGCAGGACCTGGCACCCGTTGACGACCCACTCGGGCTCACTGTACTCCTGCGGACAGTGACTGAGGCCGCCCCTGCTGGGCACGAAGATCATCCCGGTGGGTACGTGGGGAGCCAAACTCTGGGCATCGTGCCCTGCACCGCTGGCCATCGGCCTGGCTGAGAGGCCCTCCCGTTCAGCTGCCCTGAGGACCATCTCCGTCATCTCTTTTGTCAGCTGCACACCGTCCTTTTCGTATACGGTACCCACTTCCGCCTCGGCCTCTTCCTCAAGCCAACTGATCATCCTGTCTCTCACCCGCCTCATGTCCCCCGAATCGAGGGATCTCAGCTCCACGCTGAACCGGCAGCGTCCGGGAACGATGTTGATCGCTCCCGGTTCGACGGCCAGCTGGCCGATGGTGGCCACCATTTCCTCGGAGCGGGCGCGGGCCCATTCCGGAAGCAGCTGAAAGAGTCTCGATGCAGACACCAGGGCATCACTGCGGTGAGCCATGGGCG
>PWUB01000073.1 GCA_003563755.1 Clostridia bacterium | reverse complement strand
GGGCAACATGTGTTTCTTCAATTGATACACCTCCCTCTATAGACAGCGCAGGCCGGGGCCTGTGCCAGCTCCCGGCCTGCGCTCATGAGCCGCGGGGTCACTCGGTATCACTCGTCACCGTTTCCAGGGCCCCGACCGGGCCTGCCTTCGTCTGTGAAGGGGCCGCGAAGAACCTGGCCCGCCCGGGCAGCATCCCCGGGGAGCTCACCGTCAGCTATGTCTTCCAGGATTGAAAGAGCATGATTTCTGCCGTTTTGGACAGCTTCCAGCGCTCTCATAAGGCCGTACTCAGCCGCGCTGGGCATATCGCCTGAGTCGATCAGGTCCAACAGGTCATCGAGTGTCTCCTCAGCAATGGCTGTGGCCTCGGCCACAGCCGCGGCCCCTTCCGTGAGATCCACACCAGGCTCCCCAGCCCTGCCGAGGGCCTCCTGGACCCGACCCATGATCTGCTCGGTCTGTTGGGCCAGGTATCCGGTGTGCTCGCATTGTCCCCTGGCCGCAAGGACGCGCATCTCGGCCATCCGGCGGGCCAGCAGGGTCGCTGCGAACCCGGCGCGATTGTCGGGCTCGCGCAGAAGACCGCCCTGCGTTATCTCGACGATCTGCTGGGCGAAGTGCAGCCCTGAACCCGGTGGGACTACGAGCTCGTCACCGTTGTCCCCACCCTCGTCGGCCATGGCCGGAAGGGCGAAGGCCAGCAGCAGTGCTACCACCACACCTACCGTGAGTGCTCTTTTCATCATCATCCCTCCTCATCTTTGCGAAGCTGGGTGTCCCTGTACTATAGCAATACGCACCTGCCTTCAAATTTCTGGGGTCGTGGCCGTTCAATGGGCCGCCGCTATTCTCCCGGCCGTCTCCCCGGGTCGGGCCTGGGCGCGGATCCCGGAATCTCAATCTCCCAGGGGAGCGGATTGCCCCGGTGGCCCTGCTCGGGTCCCCCGGCTTCAGCGGGCACCGCGGGAGGGTCTTCCTCCGGATCCACAAAGGGCAACCGGGGGGCCTGGGGCCGGTGCCTGGGAGTCGGCCCGGCCGGAGGCTGCACACCCGGTATCAGGTCCGGCGGTCCGACGCCGGAGCGCTCAAATACCTGGCCCAGGGGAAGATCCCGGAAGACCTCCGCCGGAAGCTCGATGCCCAGCTCCTCGATCCGGAGCCTGAGCATCTGGCGTCCAACGCTCAGACCGCCCGTGCGCGCCTGAGCCGCCACCTGTTGGCCGACGGAGCTGACCCCCAAAAAGGCGGCAATGCCGCGCTGCGACAGGGCCCCGAGCACGGCCTCCTCGATCTGCTGAAGGTCCAGCGTCAGAACCTCCTCGCCCTCTGCCGGATAGGCGGTGGCGAGGATCACGTGCGGGTCGCCCGGCTGCAGATAGCCCAGGTCCGCCGCCGCCCCGATCAGGGAAGAACAGACCGCATAGGCGGTCCCGGCCGGGGCCGGGAGGGCCTCCAGGAGGATGCGGGCCTCCTCATTGAAGGGGAGAGCATCGATCACCCGCGCCTCAGCATCCAGTTCAAGCACCAGTCGCGGGTTCATCTCCAGCTCCAGATAGGCAACCGCTGCGGGCGAAAACAGCCCAGCGAAAGCATAGAACCCGATGAGAAAGGCGGCGGCAATACCCGCCACAAGCACAGCTGCGGTGCCCACCCAGGGCCTGCCCGGCAGCATCATGATCTCCCCGGGCCGCGGCGGTGCCTCACCCCGCGGCAACAGAACAGAGCGGAAGTGACGACTCTCTGTCATGACGTAGATGCGGTTCCCCTCCACTTTGACCACAATGGCCCTGCGCCTGCTCATCGATCCTCCTCCTCCTCGCCCTTCAGGGGTATGTATGGGATCCCGGCAAAGGATCGCAGATCCTCAAACCAGGGAGCCGTTGCGATAAGCGCCAGGGCAATGATGTAGCGCCTGCCCCTGGAGAGGGTCTTGCGACTGGCGCTCACCCGGCGCGAAAGCTCGGTAACCGGCAGCTGTCGTCTCCGCAGAAGATGCCCCATCAGCTCTCTGTCCCGGACCAGGGCGAGGGCGGCATCTGTCAATTTTGCCCGCCGGCCCGCATGCTTCGGAGAGCCCCGCGTCAGGTCGTCCAGCGTTATGTCGAAGTCCTCCAGGTACCGTTCAAAGGTCTCCATCTCCAGCTGACTGTCGCTGATCCGCTCCCGCTCGCGGTGTCTGTGCATCGCCTCCCGGGCCGCAGCCGGATGCAGCTCCCATTCCCCATCCGGCGACTGCTCGTCCAGGGAGATCGACTGGTGACGGCCCTCGCGCCGCCAGTAATCACCCAGCCTGCTCTGCACAACCAACCGGACGTATGCGTGAAAGGGCACACCCCTTGTCGCATCGAAGCGGTCAATGGCCTCGTTGAGGGCAATGAGGCCGATACTCAACTCATCGTCGTTGTCCCAGTTGAGCTCTCGCCGACACAACCCGCACACCACCCGGTACACGAAGGGCCTGGAGTGACTGATCACCCTCTCCCTCGCGTCCTCGTCGCCCATCTGAGCCCGGTTGAGATGTTCTGCGAGCTCTTTCATGGTCGCCACTCTCCCGATACCAGGAACTGACGGGCGAGGGCCCCGGGGCAGTTCATAATCTGCGGGTT
>PWUB01000093.1 GCA_003563755.1 Clostridia bacterium | reverse complement strand
CCGACGGACCACGGTGAGACGGCGTCAACGGAGAAGGTAACCGACGGCCGGTACAGTCACGATGCCCCCGACTGGTCCCCGGACGGCCGCTACCTGGTCTGCACGGCCAACCGCGACCTGCCCGACAGCGACCCGGTCTGGATCAGGCACCTGTGGGTCTTCGATGTCTCTACCGGCGAGGGGGTCCGGGTACTGGACGAGGAATACCCGGTATACGGTCCCCGCTGGTCACCCGACGGCCGCACCATCGCCTTCATAGGCGCCGACCATCCTTTCAACTGGGTGTCGTCGCCGTATGACCTCTTCACCGTGGACTTTGACCCGGATGACCTCCCCCGGCCGTGGAGTGCGGTTCGGAATCTGACGGGCAGCCTCGACCGCTGGGTGGGTGCCTCCGCCGGCTCGGATTTGAGATACCGGGGAGGCACCGACTATGCCTCCGTCCTGTGGGCCGATGATGGAGAAGCCTTGTATACTACGGTGACCGACGGGGGTGCCAGCCACGTGTACCGGGTGTCAATGGGTGGGGATGCTGCGCCGGAGCGGATGACCTTTGGAGAGAGGCGCGTCATAGGTTCCATCAGCCTGTCTCGTGACGCTAAGCTCGCCTACATGGCGGGAGGACCTACCCAGCCCGACGAGGTGTTCACCCTCGATCCCGAGGGGTGCGAAACCCAGCTCACCGATCTGAACGGGCCCGTGGCCCGCGAGTTCGACCTGGTCGAGCCGGAGAGGATCCTCTTCGAGGGTGCCGACGGGTGGGAGATCGAGGGCTGGTTGATGGTGCCCTCGGACCGCGAGAGGGATGAACCCTGCCCCACGGTGCTGTCCGTTCACGGAGGGCCCAGCGGGATGTACGGTTACGGGTTCTCGGTGCAGTTTCAGCAGCTGGCCGGTGAGGGTTTTGCAGTCATGTATCTCAACCCCAGGGGCAGCTCGGGATACAGTGGCGACTTCAGCCTGGCCGTGGCGGGCGACTGGGGCGGAAAGGACTACGAGGATCTCATGGCCGGTGTCGATCACGGTGTGCAGCTGGGGATCGTACACCCGGACCGCCTGGGTGTGACCGGGTGGAGTTACGGCGGCTTTATGACCTGCTGGGTGGTCACCCAGACTGGGCGTTTCCGGGCCGCCGTGGCGGGAGCCTGCGTGAGCGACCAGTACAGCATGTACGGTACCAGCGACGTGGGATTCGGGTTCACGGACTTCTCCATCGGCGCAAGGCCCTGGGAGGATCCTGAAAAGCTCTTGAAGCACTCGTCGGTAAGGTACATGGATGAGGTGACGACGCCCATGCTGCTGCTTCACGGTGAGAACGATCTTCGCTGCCCGGTGGGGCAGTCGGAGGAGGTCTTCACCGCCCTTCAACGGCAGGGTAAGGAGTGCGTGATGGTACGTTATCCCGGCGAGCCTCACGGCCTGGCGAAGCCGAGAAACCAGGTCGACAGGCTCATGCGCACCGCAGTGTGGTTCAATCACCACCTGTCCTAGGTAGTGCTATCGAGAGGATGTCTCACGAGGGCTGCGCCGGCAGCCCTTCCTGGTCACGTGTGCCCGGCATGGGCTAAGATTAAGGGGTGTAGGTCCCGGCGAGCACGAGCCGGACGAAGCTTGGTGGACTTGGTGGACTGGTCGGTCTGCAATGGCCGTTGATGGGGGCGACAGTGTCCGTCTGGATTGCAGAATCGGGCTGATGGCCTCCGGGCTTTGGCAACCACTTGGGTTGGCAATGACGAGATCCCCATTCGGGCACGCTGAATCTGAGGTTAGTTCATCGGCCACCCTCACGGAACGGAACGTGCAATGATTGACGTTCCGCTGAAAGCGCTCTGCGAGCATGAGATTCTCCTCTGCATCGTCCCTGGAGGGCCGGCAGGTACTCCGGCGAACTCGTCGAAATCATCAACCGGGGGGCGCAAGATTGTGCGAACTCATCATCTCATCGTTGTGGTGATTCTAACAGTGGCCGCGGGCCCTTTCGCATGTGAACCCGTGGCACGGAATGAATCGAGCTTGCCCGAGAACCCCTTCGCATGTGAACCTGTAGCACACAATGAACTGAGCTTACCCGAGGATCCCTTTGAACTCTTGAGTGAGCATCGGCTGGAGTTGGTCGAACACACCGTTTCCCAGTACGACACGGCCCTCGCCCGGTATCGAACATGGGAGGTAAACGGTACACGGCACCCGCCCGCTTTACTCTATGTCATGGAATACGCCCTACCCGGTCGACAGTACTACTATCACATTCGTCTTGATTCTGCTCATAGTGAGAGTCCGCCGATACTTCTGCGGTTGAACCTATCTCTCGGCGATTTCTCCTACCGTTACCTGCAGTACGGTGATGTATTGAGCAATCACACCTCCTCATGGAGTGAGCCGGTCAGCGGGGAAGGTGAGTACATCTCGTTGCCGCTGAGCTCCGTATTCCTTGATTCTCCTGAAAGAGAGAAAAGCGCATACCTGTCGTACGTCACCGTATTCTCTCGGATGGCAAAGAGTGTACTGAGGGAGGAGCAGGATGCCTCGACCGGTGTCGTTGTGACCCCGGGAGGCCTACTGATTCAATTACCCCAGCACAAAGGGTCCTATGCAGAGCACTGGGGTTTGTGGTCTGAGGCTTGTGAACCCCTCATGAGATGGGAAGATCCCGAAGTTATTGAGGTCTTGCAAATAGCTGATCTCACCCGAGTGCGCCGATGGAGTAGGGATGGAATGTACTATCGTACCCTGCCGGGACATTATCCGACTGGCGAGCACACCTTTTACATGAACGCAGCGCACCATGTCGGGGAGAGGTTTCTCCGTGTGAACGGTGCCGGCCAGTTTTTCCCCGCATTTGCCCTGGTCTCCCTTCACACCGCAGTACGCACCCAAACAGAGCAAGGTTACTGGACCACCGGGCCGGGTTCTGAATGGCTATATGAATTGTATGGGCTCGGAGGTGGACTATATGATACTCGATGGAGTACACACGCAGCGCTGTTTCTTCTGAAGGGATACCGTGAGTTCGGTGATGACAGATTCCTGATAGCTGCGGAGAAGTATGCCGAGTTCTTTGTAGAATACGTCCGATTGCACCACTACCTTACCGACGGAGGAGGATACTTGGTATGGGACTACGGCGATCCCAGGCGGTGGGGAGAGGTGCCAACCCATGTTTCTCTGAACCACCAGCTTGCCGAGATGAATTTCCTTTATGAGATGTATGTTGAGACCCGGGATGAGCACTATCGCAGTTGGGCTGAGAAACTCCTCAAGGCAGTTCAGGATACTGCGCATTCCTGGATCCGCGATAGCGGTGATCTGTGGTATGCCTACATGCCCGATGGAACCTTCCAGATAGATGATTATCCACTGCTCACACTACGAGATCTTCGATACAGTCAAAGGCTACACCTTGAGGTTTATGGGACCGAGCATCCTGATCTTGGGCTCCTGCTCCGGAGCAAGGTGGAATACCTTAGCGAGCGGGGTTTACCACTATACTAGGAGGACACCGTGCAATTAGAAAGTTTTACCGAGCAACGGACGAGAAGGAAAAGCCCTGTTATGGGGTTCTGCCTTTCGTTTGCCCTTCGGAAGACCCTATCATAACATACCGAGGCGAATACGTACGTAGGGCCGAACCGCGGCGTTATCTCAGTTTATGGAAACCAAAAGAGGTTTTGGGGGATCCGGCAACTTGTCAGACAAGTATGTTGGTTCCGTGATCAGGCCTGCGAAAAGGAAGGAACATCATCTGCTTGCCACGAATTCTAAGGATGTGCAATGAACCCAGAGTACCCATATGAGGCGTTGATGAGACCAGTACGGCTCCTATTGTCGCGGTGAATACCTCGCGCGGGCACAGCAGAATTAGCTAAGGCGAGTTGATTTCCTCGTAAGGAGGAATGTCTACATGTTTGATCTGGTGATAAAGGGCGGATACATCATCGATGGGACGGGAAGATCTGGATTCCTGGGAGATGTGGCTGTTACCGACGGCAAGATCGCCGAGGTCAGCCGTACGCCGGGCTCGATGGACGGTCACAGAACCCTTGATGCCTCGGGCCGCGTCGTGTCTCCCGGCTTCATCGATATTCACACGCATATGGATCGGATGATCCTCAAACACCCCTATGCCGTCAACTACGTCACCCAGGGTGTTACCACCATTGTCGGAGGCAATTGCGGTGGATCGATGGGGCCCACGTACGAACATCTCCGTGATGAGGGCGTTTACCGCCCGGGTAAGGGGCCCCAGTTCGAGACGATGGGTGCCTTCCTGGACGAGGTCGAGCGGGGGAGACTCGGTGTGAACTTCGCCACCTTCGTCGGTCAGGGCAACGTGCGAGCCATGGTCATGGGTAAGGATGACCGTGAGCCCACCCCGCAGGACATGAGACTCATGAAGGAGATCCTCCGCGGTGCCATCGAGGATGGAGCAGTAGGTGTGACCTCGGGACGCAGCTACATGCCGGGATGCCTGGCGGGCGACGATGAAATCGTGGAGCTAATGGGTGCCCTTACCCCCTACGGTGTGGTGTACTCCTCACATATCGAGGACCAGAACCTCGGGATGGTGGCGTCGGTGAACAGTCTTTTGGAAGCCGGAGAGGCGAACGGCATACCCGTTCAGCTTACCCACCTGAAGGTGAAGCGGGACGCGTGGGGGACCGCTCCCGAGATCACCCTCATGATGGAGAAGGCCCGTCGACGTGGAATCGATGTGACGGCTGATGTATATCCCTACACCTTCAACGGTGGGACGGCAGGCCGTATGTCAGATCCTCGCGTGGCCGCGGCGCTCGCTGATCACGGCCTGGATGCTGATCACGTGGATATGGTCGCATTCCTGGCAGAACTGAGCGAAAACGGTGTCGAGATAGAGACCACCGGTATTCTGGATGAAGAGGACGTGCGGCACTTCCTCGCCCACGACTACTCGATGGTTGGCAGTGATGGTAAGTTGCCTGATGAGCCCGGTAGCCTTGGGAGCCACCCGCGCAACTACGGGACCTTCCCGCGGGTCCTCGGGCACTACTCCAGAGACTGCAGTCTTTTTACCCTGGAGAAAGCCGTGCAGAAGATGACGAGTTTGCCCGCCGAGAGACTGCGAATTGCAGAACGTGGGACACTCCGGCCAGGATGCTGGGCGGACGTGGTGGTCTTCGATGAGAGTAGGGTGCGGGATAACAGCACCATCAGCAAGCCGGATGCTGTTGCCTCGGGAATCGAGGCCGTAATGGTGAACGGGGAGATCATCGTTGAGAGCGGTGAAGCCGTGTGTGATGGGCGTCCGGGTGCTGTACTCCGCTACCGGGGACTGGACGTGTCGTAGCCAGAATGATGCCGCTTGACCCGTGCGCTGAGACCGACAGGTCCATTTTCCCTTGCTGACCTCTGGTTTGATCAACGTTTTACACTCACCACGAGCCATTGTGGTTCACCCTTGAGGGTTTGTCGCTCGCTTTCTACCTGGGTGGCCCGCGGTGGCTTTTTGTGCCTGAACTACAATAGAGTCGCCTCTGTCCAATATGTTGATCAGGCGAGATCCAACCACCACCACAATACTCTCCAATTGTGTGGGGCGGCCCACATCCGTGCTGCCGATATGATATGTGCCGAATTGCAGATGCAGGGATAGTCCCACCGGATCGTACTTGTCAGACAAGTGGCTACGATTCGCATAGATTGGCTGCGCTTTTAGGAAGGGAAATCGTTTCGGATGTCAAATTTCACAAAGCAACTTGGCGAGACTCTGTGAACAGGAGGTGAAGACAGTTGCTACAAGGACTGTTGATACTGGCGGATGTGGATCCACCGACCTTCGGATTATGGGCTCAGGGTGAGTTTGCGAACTTCCTATTCACCGCCATCACCGTCGCGTTTATTTACTACATGATCAGTCGGGCTCGTGGTGGGCTGCCCATCCCTAATATTCGGACTATGCCGGCCCTGGAGGCCATCGACGAGGCCGTCGGTAGAGCCACGGAGATGGGAAGGCCGGTTCACTACTCCCCGGGTACCCGCAGGGTGCACGAAGCGTCCACGCTCTCCTCCTTCGCGGTGCTGGGCTATGTTGCGAAGCTGTGCGCCGCGTACGATACCCAGCTCATTCAGACCAACCGCCGCTACATCGTCCACGCAGTCAACCAGGAGCTCATCAGGCAGTCTTACCTGGAGGCAGGCCGTCCGGACGCCTACAACGATGACGATGTCCGTTACATCTCCGGGTTCCAGTGGGCGTACACCGCCGGGGTGATCGGAATCTTCGAACGCGAGAAACCCGCAGCCAACATCATGCTCGGTGGGTTCGCGGCAGAGTGCATGATACTGCTCGAGCGGGCATCCATGGTGGGTGCGATCACGGTCGGCGGAACCGACCGGACTTCGCAGATCCCGTTCTTCATGGCCGCTGCGGACTATGCTCTGATCGGCGAGGAGATATTCGCTGCGAGCGCCTACATTTCCAAGGAGCCGGTACTCAGGGGCAGCGTGGTTGGCCAGGACATTATGCGCATCATCTTCCTTGTGCTCATAGTGATCGGCACTATAATGCAAACCATTAACCCAGACGACAATCCGCTGGCCCGGTTCATGCAGCTCTGAGGGCAGCAGTCTGATTTCTGGCAGCAAAGGAGTTTTCTATCGAGGAGGTGCAAACGGTGCGCAAAGAGGTACCGCTTCTGATAACGTCCGTCATCGGCCTGATTATTGTGTTCTCCAAGTTCTTTCATCTCGGACACATATGGGGCCTGGAGCAGGTTTTGGAGGACTGGATCCGGATCAGCCAGGGTTTTGCCGTTGCTGTCGGCGTCTTGAACCTCACCAGGCTGCACGGCAGGAACGTGATGCGGCGAAGGGCGGAGTGGATATACAGTGCGCTCCTTCTGCTCGGCATGTACTTTTACCTCGGACTCACCCTGTTTACAACGGTGGAGGGTGTCACCGCTGTCTGGCTGTATGACAACATCATAACTCCAACCAGCGGCGCCCTGTTCGGTACGATCGCACTCTACCTGACCAGTGCTGCATACCGGGTGTTCCGCATGCGAGATCGTGAAGTAACACTGATGATGATCGCCACGGTCTTGGTCATGCTCGGTTCGGCTCCGATCGGTGAGGCGATCATCAGCGGATGGGGAGGAGCAGTCGAGTGGATGCTCGATGTTCCCGTGTCCGCGGTGTATCGGGGCATTAACATCGGTGTGTATATAGGTGCACTGTCCGTGGCCATGAGGGTCATACTCGGTCTCGAACGCGCCCATATGGGCGGATATGGTGGTGCTGGGTAGAGATGAAGCCTAACAAGCAGAGGCCGTATCAGTTTCACGGTGTATCGGAGGCGTGAAGGAGGTGCGAACGTGAAAAGCTTTTGGCACAAGGCGGCAGATATCGATAACCGGTACATGTACGCGGTCGTATTTATTTTTGCCGCTGTACTCGTGCTACGGCCGTTGGGGTTGCCGGTGCCGATAGGGTCTCATATTCAGGACTGGTACGACTATGTTGAGGCACTACCTGAGGGTTCGGTGATCTGGATGGACACGCCCCAGTCACCGGCGGCGTGGGCCGAAATGGGTCCCATGGTACGAGCTACCCTGATCCATCTTTTCCGAGGAGACGTGAGGGTGGTCATGGGCTCAATGCGACAAATGGGAGATAGGCTCTCATCCGGGGTTCTGGAGGAAGTGCTTGAACTGTTCCCGGACGTCGAGTATGGAGTGGACGTGGTGCATCTCGGCTGGCGTCCAGGAGGGTCCGATGTCATGCTGAGGGCTGCGACCCGTGACATCATGCAAGCCTACGACGGCGTGGATTTTTACGGAAACCGGCTGGAAGATCTGCCGCTCATGCAGGATGTACCGAGGCTGCATCCGGACTACTTCGTTTGCGCGGTTGTCACCACGTCCGGTACTCCCGGTGCAGAGCAGTTTCTGCAATATGTCATTGAGCCTACGGGACTGCCGATGATCGTCGGACAGAACGCCGTCGGCGTACCACGGGCGATGGCGTTTCTGGACGCCGGTCAATTTAGGGCGATCATCCCCGGATCAACAGGCTGTGCACAGTACGAGCTGCTCCTGGACGAGCCCGGGATGGCCCTTGCGGCCCAGGATGTCCTCTCTGTCGGCATGCTGTATGTGACGCTGATGATTATTCTGGGTAATATTGCCTGGTTCGCGACTCGCAACCAGTGATGAGCTTCATCTAAGGAGGTGACCGACAGTGCTGATCAGCACTGATCCGGGTGTGTGGGTCTCGGCCCTGTGTACCCTGGCTGTCTTCAGTTACCTATTTAAAGACAACGCTTTTTGGAAAGCGACAGAACACATCTTCGTCGGTTTCACTGCCGCCTATACGGTCGGCCAGACCTTCCATACCCGAATCAAGCCGACCATTATTGATCAGGTTCTGGCAGAGGGACGCTGGAGTTTCATCATACCGATATTGTTGGGTCTGGCGATATATATGCGTTTCTCGCCTTCACTGATATGGATTACACGATATCCCCTCTCAGTGTGGGTAGGCTACGGAGCAGGACTTACCCTGGCTTATTCGGTACCGCCACTGCTGACCCAGGTGAGGGGCAGCTTTCGCGAGATGGTCACTCTCGATGCATGGATATACTGGATCGCCACCGTGGCGACGCTCACCTACTTCATCTTCACGATAAGCAGGGAGAAGTGGGGCATCGGGTACGGTGCGACCGTGGGCAGATGGGTACTAATGATAGCCCTCGGTGCATCGTTCGGCAACACGGTGCTCTACCGCTACAATCTGCTGCTCGCGCGCATAAACTATTTGTTCATAGACTGGCTCCAGATTGCAGGTTAGCTGGGCCTGCGTTGAACGAAAAGACGGAGAGAGCTCACCCCTCCGAGGTGAGCTCTCTCGCGCGATACTGATAACCTGTGATCACTCGGTGCACTTCCCGGTACAGTGAGGAATACTCCGGTTGTCTCCGTGCCGCGACACAGATGCGGAGGACCGTAGAGTCCAGTCCTCTGCATTTGTGAGATGATCCGCCAGTGTAGACAGACTACGAGTCCATCTCCTTCATTATCGACTTGATGGCATCCACGAGGACCCGGTCCTCACCTTCCTTGAGAGTCAGTGCGTTGATGGATATGAGGTCGCTCAGCACCGCGCTCACCGAGATAGCAGGATCCCAGTCCTTCAGTGCCGACACGAGGGCGTCTCTTCGTGCCGATGAATCAGGCCCGAGCAGCTGCACCTCGCAGAAGGGGAAGGGCTCACCCGAGTCGCCGGGCCTCCTGCTGTAGGCGTGCAGGCCATCCACCTCCGCGAGATCCTTCGCGATTTCTGCCACCGTGTCTTCCCATTTCTTTATGTCCTTTTCGTGATCCATGGACAGGTAGCGCTCCACCGCGGCCACCAGGCCCACGATCTCCTCCTTGGGAACCTTCATCGCTCGTCCCAGGTTGTGGTTGGGCGGCCCCAGCTGCTGACAGGCCTCGATGAGGTCCGAACGACCCAGGATCAACCCGCTGCTCTGGGGTCCCTTGAGGCCCTTGCCGCCGGAAATGACCACCAGGTCGGCGCCCATCTCGGTGAACCTCCAGAGGTTCTCCTTTGGCGGCAGCTGCCCCGCGGCATCAACGATCACTGGAACGTCGTGGCGGTGAGCGATCTCGATGGTCTCTTCAAGGGTGATGGCCGCCTCCTCCACGCGCCATCCCTGGCGGTACAAGAAGTAGAATATGCCGGCTGTATTCTCGTTGATGGCTTCCTCGAGATGGTAAGGTGCAGACGTCACGGCGAAGCCTACATCCACCAGCTTGCCCCCGGACACAGGGATGATCCGGGCATAGGGATTCATATGACTGCGGTGGATTATGAACTCGTCCGGCATACCGGTGGTGTCCGGGACCTGCCTGATCTTAACCGAATCATTGCCAGTCATGCAGGCTGCCGCCGCCAGGAGGAGGCCGGAAGAGCTGCCGCAGCAGATGTAGCAGGCCTCATTGTGGGTCAGTCTTGCGATGTACTCTCCAGCTTTGCGCTGGAGTTCATCGAGGAACACGTAGTTTGCGGCGGCGTCTTCCATTGCTGCGAGGACTTCGGGGGGCATGAGACTCCCACCTACACCCGTGGAAGTACCCTTTGCGTTGATGATCTTTCTAACCCCCAGTTTGCCGTACCAATCTGTCATATTACCTCACCTTCCTCGAGGGCT
>PWUB01000353.1 GCA_003563755.1 Clostridia bacterium | reverse complement strand
TCCCACCTCGGCCCGCTGATATGCGAGAGACCTATCATGTAATCAGAATCATCATGGGCGGGGTCATCGACCGTTCTTGGCCTTATGTAGTCCACGCTGAGATTCACTTCTCCTCCTTCCTGCGCTGCAGGAAACGCTCTCCGAACCACCAGGTCACGCAGGGGATGGCCAGGCCCAGGAACCAGGGCGGGGGATCCGCCCCCTCAATGGCCAGGCCGGTGAGGGCGCCGGCGAACATGACCGTCACGATCGGCCGGGTGACTGCCCTGGCAGCCTCGGGCACAGAGTTTTCTGAGTTTGTAACTCCCCTGGCCACTCGTAGCTTACGATTGGCTGAGTTCGTTGGGTTTGCTGCAGTTTCTGAGTTCGTTGGGTTTGTTGAGTTCATTGTTCACCCTCACCTTAGTCCTCTCCCATCGAGGGAGAGGAAAAGCAGGCTAGAACGTACCTCAGAGCTCGATAACGGCCCGTGTTTCATCTCGTGCATGGATTCATCTCCAGTAGCCGGAAAGGTTGAAAACGGCGTCGTAGTCCCGGAGCTGGGCGAAGACCTGGACCTTCCGGTTGGCATAGACCGGGGTGGTCAAGGTCATGGGGACATTCTGCGGCAGCCCACGGACTCGGGCCAGGGCGGAGCCTTCCCGGCGGACCCCGATGGTCTGCGAGCTGCCCAGGTTGGCGCAAACGATCTCCACGGCCAGGGTCCCTACCGGGATCAAGGCCGTCATGTCCCAGTCCTGCCAGGCGCCGGAGACAGTCGGCTGATGGGCCACCCAGGCCTCGTAGAACGTCAACGGCAGGGGCGGGCCCAGGACCGCCAGCAACAGGGCGTCCGGCGCGTTTTCGCCCGGGAGGGCGAGAATGCCCCGGCGGCCAGGGACAAGGTCGCCCTCCCGGAGATGCGTGGGGACCGGCACGTCATCGAAGTAGGTCGTCAAAGACGACGCGAGCTGCACCTCGGCCCGGTGGGCCAGGATGTCGTAGCCCTTGATGATGCAGATCTCGAGCATTATGTGACCCACTCGGGGGCGGTGGCGCCGGCGTTCATCTTGAGGGTCTGAGCGGCGGTGCCTTTGGGCAAGCGCACGAGCTGAGTGCCGTCGTGATAGAGGATGTCTCCCTCGGCCAGGCCGGGGACCATCTCCTCAATCAGGTCGACAAGATCGTCCTCATTCTCGATGCACAGCATGTCGCGCAACATGCCCTGGGCGTCGTATATCTGTATTCGTCCTGCCATGTTCCTCCTTTTACGCTATTTACACTAACTGGGGTAGCGTGGAATCACTCTTCGACATAGAGTTCCGCGGTCCTGATCCGGCGGGACCAGGCGATGGCCTTCAGCCTGGCCTCGTAGCGCTGCAGGCGCTCCTTGCCCCAATCCCGGTAATTGACGGTCGCGCGCTCGCCCGAGATCGTGGCCCTGTCAACGGTGTGCACCGAGATCGACATGGCCAGGTAGCCGGTGGCGCCCAGGATAATGAGCTCCTGGTGCTCTTCCGGGATGGTGGTGGCGGCAACCGTGAGCTCGTGCCGCTTCAGCCAGCGGATACGGGCATCGCTGCCATCTCCTTCGACGGGCATGAAGAGCTTGCCGGCCCAGAACTGGAAACGCTGGTAGAACGGCGGGACCTGGGCCAGGGGCCACTCCACGGAGACCACCTTGATCAGGTCCGCCAGACCGGAGATGTCGATCTCCGGGTCGGCGGGGGCGGTGGCCACGTCGTCAAGGGCCTCGATGGGCGCCCGGAGGGAGTACTCCCCTACTACCCGCTGGACCATATTCTCGATCTCGGCATCGGCCCAGAGCTGGGTAGCCGGATCGGTGTCCATGAGGTCTTCCCGGACCCTGCCTCTCATCTGATTCAGGTTCATTCATTCCTCCTTTGCAGCTCCTTCCCAGGGCGGGGGGAGGGTGGGTCGATGGCACCCTCCCCCCGTGGTCACAGCCCTGGCAGCGAAGGAGGTGCGGTCAGTAGTCGTTATTAAGCAGGCAGTACTCCGCTGAGCATGGCGGCATTGACGGCTGAGAAGGCCGCCAGGCCGCAATACCACTTGATACGGGTGCGGGTGGCATCAAAGCCCTCAAGAGTGCCGATCCGCTCGTACTGGATCATCTCCGGGCTGGTCAGGCCGCAGACGCCGCCAACCCCGAGCTGCAGGGCGAAGATGAGGGAGCAGTTGGGGCCGCTGGCGTTGACCTCCAGGTCGTCGGGGATCCAGTCGTTGACGTGCACCGGGATGCCGTTGTAGAACTGGACCATCTGGCCCAGCTTGCCGGTGCCTATCTCCAGGTTGCTGCCGGCCGCCCTGGCCAGGTTGACGATGTGCCGGCGGCTGCGCTTGCTCATCAGCAACATGTCGGGCTTGCCGCCCCGGACATTGTCTATGAGCAGGTCCAGCATGGCCAACGACAGCACCGCGCCGTCGAACCCGGCCGCCAGGTGTCCACCGAAACGGCAGGTCCACTCCACGGTATTGTCGGCCACGACGGCGCCATGGACCACCGGCCAGGCGGGCGCAGCGGCGTCGGAGGTGCCGGCGGTGGTGCACTCATACCGGAAGCCGTTCCACTCGCCCTCTTCCGGGGTGACGAAGTCGCCCAGGGCGTAGACGGTGGCCGCCTGC
>PWUB01000178.1 GCA_003563755.1 Clostridia bacterium | reverse complement strand
TCTCAAACTCCTCCCCTGAAAACGAAGTATGAACCCAACCTATGCCGTGACCTCGGTATCCAACCCCCCCTCGCTGATCAGGTCGTTCGACCATGCCGATCAACCACCCCAGGCCTGGTGGTGTAGCATATACAGCGTTCACACAGCTTTCGACACTTCGCACCGATCTCCTTCATATTTGCCCGTCGGTTAATCTACCACCGGCACCTCGCAAAACCAGACGTACCAGGTGTTGGCGCCTCAGAGGATGCGAGTGTCAGAAACGCAGTATAATAAATGAAAATATAACAGAAGATAACGATGTTATCAAGGCTGCAACGTTGATGAGAAGAGACGAAAGCTTCCACCGAAGCCCTTGATGTCCCGCCGCAGCCCCATTCGTGGCGTCCAGTGACCGAAGATGAGTCGTTCGGTGCACCCACATAACTCCATGCTAGCGATTTACAGGTGTCTGCTTAGCTGTGAGCCAATCTACTGCCTCATAATACCGCACAATGCTGATTGCATCAACTATCACCGTAAGATAAAATATGAGCGTGTGGTACCAGGATGAAGCCCATGGATGCACACTGTCGATTCATCTGAGGGTGGACGACATAGAACTTCTGGACGAAACTGCCGTGCTTCATCCTTCCCAGGGCGACTCCGGGGAGGCAGGTATTCGTTCCTTTTGGAGGGTGTTGCAGTGGCTGAAGGTACGGTGAAATGGTTCGACGCCAACAAGGGATTTGGGTTCATCGAGCGCGAAGACGGAGAAGACGTATTCGTTCACTATTCAGAGATAGAGGGCGAAGGTTTCAAGAACCTGGAGGAGAATGAGAGGGTATCTTTCGAGGTAGTAGAGGGCCCCAAGGGACTGCAGGCGGTCAACGTCAAGAAACTCGGTCCGGATTCCCCCCCACTGTTTTAGACCTGCGACCAGAAGAACAAGGGTCAGCCGGATCCAGGCTGGCCCTGTTTTGTACCCTTCAAACCTCGGAGGTCCTAGGATGCATCCGGGATGGGCTCTATGTGACCGATGTCTCCGCGGTCATCAGTGTAAAGGCGAACTCTCTGTCCCACCTCAAGGGACTCAATCCCCAGGTAGTGGCCCTGGAGCGAATACACGGCAGCCTCCACCGCCACCAGGACCGAGTCATCCATTTCCATGCCCTTCATCAGGCCGACATCTCCCGTACTCAGGCGCCTGAGTGTAACCATCTTCTCATGGGTGTCCACGTGAACGACCATGTACTCCGCGGGCAGAGGCTTTTCATCCACCCAGGTGACCACTCTCTCACACTTACCCTGTTCATTGATGCTGATCTGTACGAGGCTTCCTCTCCGCACCTCGAGATCGTCATCTATGAACAGCGCCCACAGGGAGGGATGAACGAGCTCGTAAGTCACAGCCATTCCCCCGTCATCGACCACCAGGTAGGCATCGTGGACAACTGTGCCGTCATCCCTCAGAGTGAGAGTGAGGATGCGAACGTACTTCGTCCGTGTACCGGACACCCTGGCCTGTGTCACGCGCCTTACATATCCATCGAAACCCAGGGTGACGGTAATATCGTCCGCATGATACAGATCATTCAGGGTCATGTTCTCGGGGCCGCCCAAAAAGCGGTCCCGACGTAGATACACCTGGCCGCCGTCAGAGAGATCAAAGATGAACAGGAGATCACCCTCGTCGTGAAACACCCTGACATCCTCGACGGTACCGGACATCACCGACCGCAGGACCCGGAGCCTGTGCACTCTTTCCGCGGCCACGGGGTCGCTTTCTCCCAGACCCCAGGCCCCGGTGCTGGCGACAAAGAGAGCATCTCCTTGTTGGAGCTGGTCCACCCGCGTCACCTCACCGGCCGAGCCGGCCGGCAGCGGTAGTTCTTCCGAGCCAAAGTTTAAATGCCGGCTCACGACCGTCCCGTCGGCGGCCAGGTGCTGCACGGGCACCGTCCATCCTCCCGCAGCTGCCTCCGCCTCACTCTTGACGATTAACTCGGGGCCGTCCCAGTGCAAAATGTCGACTCTCTCAGCCCATTCGCCCCTCGCTGAGACGGTTGCTTGCAGGTTCACGCCGCCTTCTAGCAGCCGCAGGACGCGCTCAACACCCACCTCACGCCCGTTCAGCCGCCATTGGGTGGCAGTGCGCACCGCTCCCTGGGGAACCCACTTGATCCATCGATCACCCACCTCGAGGCGGAAACTCGCCCCGTCGAGGTGCATCAGTTCACCGGAGAATCGAGTCTGTCCCGCGACCGCCTCAATATATTCAACCTCTGACGAACCCCCGCGGTAAGCCACCACCCACCCCCCGCGCAGGTCGTCAAGCCGATCAACACCGAACAGGTATACCGTCGATGCCAGATCGTAGATCTCACCGTCAATTTCGATCATGGATTCCACGATACGGGTTACCACGCCCTCGATCCTCTCCGGGCGGCGTTCAAGGAGGCTCTCAGAGTATTCGGTCACATCGTCGGCTGCGGGTTCTCCCAGGCTACCCGGCGGATTGAGGCTCATAGCGTTGACGGTCATGATCGCCATCTCGGCCCTGGTAATGGGCAGGTCCGCATCGAGCTGTATCCCCTCGGTGATGCCCAGCTCCTGGGCCCGGCGGAGATACCCATCCGGGTACTGCAGTCCGTT
>PWUB01000286.1 GCA_003563755.1 Clostridia bacterium | reverse complement strand
TCCAGGCCCGGCACATCACGATACATCCTCAGCACTCCATCGCAGGCGATGGAAGCGGCCTCTTCGAAAGCATCCCTATCCACTTCAGGCCGCAGGTTCAGTGATTCACCTCTCCGGAAGCTGTCTTGCACTTCTCCCTCGCTCAGGGGGATTTTCACCGAGCTCGCAGCTCGGGTTTTTGACACAAACTCATCGCCGGCAGCAAGCATGTCGCTGACGGATTCGGCAATGGTTTCGAATCCAGGGTACACTTTGCTGCAGAGGCTGACCTCTTCCCTTATGTCACGTCGAGAGTTTACCAATCGCTGGACCTCCCGTCCGTCGTGCCTTCACAGTCGTCTCAATCCCGTTCAGATGAGCATCTGTCCTGGCATCTGGGTGTCAGTCTGCAAACAACACTAGGCCCGCATCCCTCGGCTCCTCTTTCGCGACGAGTCCCTATGGATGCAGTCCTAAAATGGTTCAAATCGTACAGGCCGGCGGCTCCGAGCACTAATCTCTCATCTTAATGCCTGTAGACACCGCCACGCCTGCGACAATACCTATCATGTACCCTATCTTTTTCGGGTGTTAACGTCAACACCACACGTTCACTGGGAGCATTCGGTGGGGTCGCGAAGGCCGCGAGACGAATTATCGAGCCCCGGTCTGCTGCAGCCTGTTCGGATGCGGGGCCTGTTTGGTGAAAGCGCACTCGGGCGCCGAGGCGCCCGAGTGCGTTGTAGACGGGATGACATGCTTTCACTCCGTGATCAACTCGAAGGGGATGTACTGTTCGTCCTCGGGGCTGTAGACATAGATGCTCGCCCCATCTTCACTCTGGTAGATGTCCGCCCCCAGGAAATCCTCGGAGAATCCAATGGCCTCCCAGTCAGTCTCGGGGGGATTGGTCGGCACGGAGATCTTCTCTATCTGGCCGATGATCTCACATCCCTCGGGGATCCTGTCGATGTTGCCCGAGGGAGCGAGCCAGAATACCTGGCCGTCCACCATTATGGCAGGCTTGTACTCGCCGTTTTCCAGGAGGTCCTCACCACCGCAGGCACACCCCCCAACAGCTATCACCAGCAGTGCGCCTAGCATGATCGCACAACCGTACCTCAACCTCACCGACTCCCTCCTGTCCGGAGCCCCTGGTCACCGCTGGGCGCCCCATCCATAGTATCCGATCAATCAGAACACGAAAGACCACCCGTGTCAATCCGCATTCGGAGGGATTTTCGGTCCGAGTTGAAGAGGCACCAGGACCCGCGCGCTCGCCGGCCCCGGGGGTCATGGGTGCCCTGAGACGGGATGGGCGGTCGGCTCCCTTCGTCCCCGTGGGTGTCACCGCCCTGGATCAGCGGTCCGCAGGCTTCCTGCGCTTACCAGCAGCCTGTAGATGGTGATGGCTATCACCGCATCCATGATGTGGTGCAGGGCTGTTCCCACACCGACCACCACGCCGGCGTAGTGCAGAGTGAACCCGAAGGGAATGACGATGAGCGCCTCCCCCACGGCGTGGATAGGAAGCACGGCGAACAGGGTGGTCTCGAATCTGAGCCTACCCTGTTGAATGAGCAGGGCGCCGACGGTGCCGACGAGTATGTGAACGGCAGCTCTCGCGGCTATGACCGCATCGAACACCATGAGAAACCCCAGGGTGGAGCCGAGACCCACCATGAACGCGGTCAGGGGGCCCAGGAGCATGGATAAAAACACCGGCACATGGGAACACAAGGTAGCGGAAAACGGCGGCACGTAGATGCGAAGGTAGCCCCCGAAGGAGATGGGTATGATCAGGGCAAGGGCAGTCAGCAGTGCACCGTACACCATCTTCCTGGTCGTCATGTGAAGCCTCCCTAAACCGACTCTGCACAGCTGTCTTGTCAACTGTTAAGCACTATCATAGCACACCGGTTATCTCCCTGGCGATAGGCCGCCACCTTTGCCTGCGAGGTGAGCGTGTTGGCCTCAGGTGTCAACGGGGACGTGGAGGGTATGATAATCAGAGGGAAACCATGTGTTTCAAGGACGGGGCACCCCAGGGGGCACCCCGCCGCACCGCTATTCGGGATAGCGCAGGAAGTGGTGCTGTCCGATAACCGTGGTGGGCTCAAGGGTCTCCATGAAGCTCCGGCCGGTCGCGCTTGCTATTCGAGGATTGTAAAAGAAGAGGGCATCCTCGCTGGGATCCTCACCCATCAGGGCCCTTTCTGCCGCATCATAGGCCCTTTGCAGTATCGGGTAGTCGATCTCTCCGTTGACCACGGGCGAGAACTGTCCCGGCTGCCTGATGACCTCCAGCATGCTGTTTGGAAAGCGCATCGATCGTATGCGGTTTAGAACCACCGCTGCCACGGCCACCTTGCCGTCCACGGGTTCTCCGTGGGCCTCTGCACTGATCAGCCTCAGGAGCATGTTCATCTCCACGGAACACGGATGGTAGAGGCGGGTGCGCTGCGAGGTTTCCTCGTTGTGCTGTTCAATGACATAGCCTGAGACCCCAACGCTGCCCAGGGCCACCGTGTTGGTGTCTGCGTGCCACTCTATGGTCCACCCGAAAGCATCCGCGAGAAACCGTACCCATACCAGCAGGTAATCACCATCGGCTATTGGAGGTGGTATTTCGTATCCCTGCAGCAGCTCGTTGCCCCGGACCTCTGGTCTGTCGGCGACCAGGACGAAACGCGTCTCGGCGGATACGTATCGGCAGATACCCGTCTCAGGATCGAAGTAGACCATGCCTCCGGTGAGAGGAGCCAGGTCTTGAAGGGGGATCATGGCTTTACCGTCCACGATGCGGGCGGGTACTGATGTCACCAGCTCCACGCCGTCAACGGTTATAGAGGGAGGTCCCATCGCGAACACGGATCCTATCGTCGATCCGCTCAGCAGTCCTACTAAAAGGAAGACCACCATCGCGGCTGAGACCCGAAGAAGAGGAAGGGAGTACAGCAGAAAGTGATCATGAAAGGGATTCCCATCAGCTTGCGTCATGTTACTCACCCTTTCGGCAGTCATCTCCACCTTCCAATCTCGATGATGCTATCATTATAACGGAATTGTTCCCCATATCAGCTTACGTTACTATTACGAACCGATACGGTAAAGGCAGGAAATCCCGGCAGATGTGATGAAGTACGGAGCACGGGAAAGGATGGGGAGGTGCCGAATTGACGCGAAGATTTCGGTGTCTTATGGTGTGCATGGACGGTTCAGAAGAAGCCTGGGAGGCCCTGAGCCTCACGAAGGATCTTGCCGTCGAGTGTGATTCGACACGGATTGTTGCGGTGCATATAGTACCCACGGGGGCTGCCCTGGGTGGAATCATGGATGAAGACGGCGGTATGCCCCAGGCACAGTTCATCGAATACCTCGAGGAGCAGGGAGAGCTCCTTCTTTCTAAGGCGGAGCACGAACTCGGGTCAGCCGATGTCGAGGTCGAGTTGCTTCTGAATCACGGGACCCCCGGTGTCGAGATAGTGAGGGCGGCGAAGGAACACGGCGTGGATCTCATACTGATAGGTAACCGCGGCCGCACCGGACTGGCCTCCATGCTTCTGGGCAGCGTGAGCGAGCGAGTGGCCAGGACCGCACCGTGTTCGGTCATGATAGTCCGGAAGCAGTGACGGAGGGAGGACCATTCGGTGACTTGCTACATCCTGGCGGCCCTCATCGTCATCGGGGCCCTCGCATACGTGTGGCTCAGAGGCAGGAGCGGTGGGGACGACCAGGTTGATGATGCAGGTCAGCACGGCACCCGGTCGTCGGGCTCACCGGACCTGGATTTCACCGCCCGGCGGGACGGCTGTCCGCGCTGCGGTTCAGAGCAGTGGCCGGGTGCCGTGCGCTGCTGGAACTGCGGTTACGAGACACGTGCCGACGATTCTGACTCATCGTCCTGAGAGCTGTCCTGCTTCTCGGTGACTTGTTCCGTTTGTGGTTCTTCGTTATTCTCTGTGTCGGATTCGGGAAGCAGTTCGGTCATAGTCACGCTGAGATGATACCTCATGCTCTCTGATTCCACCATGGCCAGAGACGCCAGGGCCTTCAACCTCTGGGCCACCTCACTCGCCCGGTAGGTACCTGATACCCGCAGGATCAGGCCCTCATCCGGAAGGGTCCCGTCCGCGTCGGACTGGGGCAGGCTGATCAAAGATGCGGGTGTGCTCCGTCCGGTGACGATCGGTTCCAGCTGTACGTTGCCGCCGCGGTCCTTCTTTATTCCCAGCTTGTAACGGAGGTTTCTGATCTGCCACTGACTCATGTCCAGCATGTCTCCGATCTCCACATCGGACTTTCCCTCGCGGACCAGCTCCAGGAGCACTGCCTGCTGTTCGGCGGTGTCCATGGATGTGAAGTTATCTGCATCGACCATTCCTTCCTTCACCCCTTTCAAAGTGCTTCTCACCGATTGGGGGAGCGGATCAGAGATAAGGTGGCTCATGTGATAGGTAATGACCGGGCCCGAGAGGCGCCGACGCCTTCCCGTGCCGGTCAGATCCGACGGCATTATGATCTTCTTGGGACGAATTTTGCCGACCATATTCTCCCCCTAATCAATAATGAGAACTCCGATTTGCCTTTCGGTGCTTAGTGTGTCAAGCTACCCTCTAAGTTATGACAAGAATGTACTAATTCGTTCCCAGATTTCGCCGGAGCGGCCCTCCCCGTGCCAAACCCTTACCATATTGTACGGAAACGCGCCCGTCATGATGTTGCGGTTATGGTTATTGGCCGAGATTGGGACGGGCCCGATGAAGAAGGCCCGCGGAGAAGGGGAGCGCCAGCCTGTGGGTAGGGGGTTGGGCGAGGCCAATGCCCGTTGCGGCGTGGGGCCGGTGTGGGCATTGGCGGTGAAGCAGGTGCCTAAAAGCCAGCATGAACGCCTTCGGTCTCAGCCTCAGATCCTCCAACCCAGGTGGTGTTTGACCAGGTGCTCGGCGGTGTATACGGCTCCGCCCGCCGCTCCCAGGGCGGTGTTGTGAACCAGGGCCACGTATTTCAGGGCACCGTCGGCCCGCCGATCCGCCCGGAGCCTGCCCACGGTCACCGTCATGCCCAGTCCTCGGTCCCGGTCGAGCCTCGGCTGTGGACGGAAGGGGTCATCGGTGACGGTGAGGAAGGTCGGGGGTGAGCTGGGCAGGCGGGGATCGACGAGCGTTCGTCCGAAGGTCTCCATGGCCTCCCCGGCGTCCCCGGCATCTGCGGGCCTGTGGGTGAGCACCGAGGCCGAGATCAGGTGCCCGTCGAAGACGGGGACCCGGGTGCACGTCGCGCTTATGGGAAAATCCGCCGCCCTGACACGGTCTCCGACCAGGGCGCCCAGGATCTTCTGGGGTTCTTTTTCGATCTTGCCCTCCTCGCCGGGAATGTAGGGGATCACGTTGTCGATGATGTCCATGGCACATACCCCGGGAGACCTTCCCGCTCCGGAGACGGCCTGGAGAGTGGTGACCACCACCTCCTCGATGCCGAAGAGATCCAGCAGGGGCTTGAGGGTGGTCACCAGCCCCGCCACGGCGCAGTTGGGCTTGGGCGCCACGAACCCCTTCCAGCCCCGCCGCTGGCCCTGGATACTCAGCAGCCGGGTGTGTCCGGGGTTCACGGGACCGAGCAGAAGAGGCGTGTCCTCCTCTCCCCTGAACGCGGAGGAGGTACTCACCACCGGCGTGGTCTGTGCGTAGAGGGCTTCCAGGGCAGCACCGGAGGAGGATGGAAGGGCCGAGAAGATCAGCTCCACCTCCTCGGGGTCCATGTCCCGCGAGTCCTGGACTGTGAGCCGGGATACTACATCCAGGCCCCGGAGTGCGGTCGCCGGCAGCTGGCGGAGGAACTCTCCGAAAGGGCGGCCGGCCGACTTACCCGAAGCACTCACCGCCGTCACCTGAAACCATGGATGATCGGCAAGGATCTGTGCCAGCCGACAGCCGACGGTGCCTGTGGCCCCTGCTATCGCTACTTCAATCATGGTTCATCAACCTCCCTGGGCGGACCGGGTGATGCGCCGCTGCCCCGTCGGTGCCATCATCGCTGTCCGTGAGGCGGCAGACCTGCAGCCGGTGCCTTCCCGCCGATGCCACCCGGTCGCTCATCACCGCCAGGACCGACTCGATTTTGCCCTCCAACAGAGCCCCGGACAGGACTGGGGAGAGATCCGACGGATGCCTGATGCGGTTGCAGAGGCCGGTAGCATGGGCATCGGCTGAGGCCGCGTCCTTCGACACCACCGTGAGGGCGTCCGCTCTTCCCAGGCTGAACGAATGTCCCACGGTGGCCGACGAGGTGCATATCCCCAGGGATCTCCCGCCGCCCTCGATCCGCAGGCCGACCCTGCCGCTGAGGGACGAGGGCCCCGCGTACACGGAGACATTCATCGGGTCCGAGAGCATCACGAACATGTCACCTCCGTTTTCCACCACCAGTTCCCGGGGCCCAAGCCTGCGGATGACAAAGCGGCCCAGCGCCTGGGCAACCCCGCCTGCCACCGCCGCCATCGGACCAACCCCCGCCGCCCGGGCTGCGGACGCCATTTCCCTGATTATCCGGGGACTTTCACCGGGCACTGAAACCGGTCTCAGGGAAGTGAGAAACTCGCGGTGCCGGCGTATGTACGAATCCAAGAGCCGGCGGATCTTCACCACGTGTCCGCGGCACGCCGTGATGTCCGCGTCCGATACGGGCGTACCCCGGTCGACACCCACCCAGATATCCGATTCCATGTGCTGCACGTAGAAGCCGTGGAATCGCTGCCGGTTCACCTGCGACCTGTAGACTCCCCGGTCACCCATCCTGACCACCCGCCTCCGCCAGGGCATCGACGGGGCACACTGCCGAACACTCCATGCATCCCGAGCACCTCTCGGGATCGAAACGTGGGTCGTCGGATTCCGGGGGTAGGCTGCGGGCACCCGTCGGACACGGGGCGGTGCAGGCGCCGCAGCCCACGCACCGGGACGGGGTCCACAATAGCGGGCCCTGCCTGACATCGGGGGCGCCGCCCGTCGGTTCTCGCGGTTCAATGCCGGCCCTGAGCCCTCCTATCGTGCCTTCGCCCGGAAGGGGATCCACCGGTTCCCCCAGGTGAAAGTTGCCGCGGGTTATCCATGCTTTCAGCACTTCAGCGATCTCCCTGGCCCGGGATAGACTCGACAGGGGAGAGGTCTTCACTTCTTTCCCCTCGATCCACACCGTGCCTCCTCGCAGCTGCTCGTGGGTCACGGTGGCCACGGTCGGACGTCCCCGGACACCGAAGTCCACCACTACGGTGTGGATCTCGGCGTTAGTCACCGACACCGCGCGGGCGATCTCCGGGTCCAGGATGGGAATGGGAATCCCCAGCCCCACGAAGAGGCTGACACCGTAACCCGGGTAGCAGGCACCCCTGAGCCAGCGTGGGTTCATCGCTCTCATATCCCCGGTGACGGCGAGGGTCCTGGCCGCCCTCACCGGTATTCTCCGGTGGTTGACGGCCGCCGTGTTATCGAACTGGGTCCCGCTGAACGATACGTACCCTGCCGCGCCCCCGAGGAAGATCCGGGTTCCTATCCCCACCGTCTCCATCCCCGGGCAGTTGAGCAGCGGGCTGAGTTCACCTGAGGTCGAAAAGGTGAGGTTGGCCATGCCGGGCAGCAGGGTTCCCATGTAGGTGTACAGAGTCCGGTGCGAGCTGTTCACCGCGGCGGCGTAGTTCTGGTAGGCGTTTCGCGGGTTAAAGAGGATCATCTCGTTGATGGTGTCGGGCGAGATGAGAGTGCGGAGGTGAGTCCGCGGGTAACAGTCCGTCCCACGGCCGCGGGCCTCGAGGTGCACGCTCTGACCGCGGACCAGGTCCTCTATCACGTGGGCGCCGCCGTATCGGTCACCGGGCGCGGCCACGGCGGTGGCGCCGAGGTAGCAGTCCACGGCGGCGACGCCGGCGTGAGCGGGCACGCCGTTGAGGGTTATCTCCTCCATGCGCATGGGAGGACTGGTGTGCCCGAGATTGAGGAACGCTCCGCTGGAGCACATGGGAGCGAAGGTCCCCGTCGTCACCACGTCCACTCTTTCTGCGATCTCTTCCGGCTCAGCACGCTGTGCCATGGCGGTCACTTCCTCCGCCGTCATCACGACAACTTCCCCGCGCCTTATCCGTTCGTTGATTTCCCCATAGCTTTTGGCCATAATCCCTCGCTCCTTTCTTCGAAGAACTCGCGGTGTATCTCGCGCACAACATCCATCCGGCAACTCTCTGGCACGAGAAGGTACATGGCCGCGCCCGAGGCTCCCGCACACACCACCGATACGGTCGCACCGCACCTTTCGGCGGCCTGCAGTGCGCGTACGACGGTGTTCGTGTTCGACATCAGCCCCTCACCCACCACCGTCACCAGGGCCGTGTCGGTCCCCGGCACCACCTTCACTATCTCCGGCCTCGAGGACTCGGAGAGGACCCGGGCCGCGGACTCGACATCCCCCGGTGCGAGGAGAAAGGTGATGCAGGTCTGCGACGTCAGCACGGACCTGATGTTGATGTCCGCCCGGGCCAGGGCCGATGCAGCATCACCCAGGACACCGGGCTGAAAGCCGACATCCGTTCCGAGGAGCCGCAGGGTGCCGCATTCAGGCGTGGACGTTATCCCGCGCGGACCGCCGGGGCCCATCCCGTGGCGGCATATCACGCTGTCCGGCGGTCCCCCATATCCCGACCCGGAGCCGAATATGCGGATGGGAACGCCCGCCGAGCGGGCGGGATCGACGGTCATGGGATGGAGGATGCCGGCACCACAATAGGCCAGCTCGGCGGCCTCGATGTAGCTGAGGCGGGGGATCGAGCGCGCCCCGGGGACTTCCCCGGGGTCGGCGGTCAGAAAACCCGGGACGTCCTTGTAGAGATCGAAAGAGGCGGCGTTGAGGCAGTGGGCGAGGCAGGCGGCCGAGTAGTCGCTCCCGCCGCGTCCGAGGATCACCGTGGATCTGTCGGCGTTCACCGCGTAAAAGCCCGGCACCAGGTGCAGCCTTTGGCCGTTGAGACTGTCTCCGAGGGAGAGAGCGAAATGCTCAAGGTCGATCCGCGCGCCCCGCGCCCCCCTTCGTGCGAACATGCCCATGTCCTCGGGGAGGGATTCGAGGCAGTCGACGCCCTCGTCCCGCAGGGCCGCCCCCAGGGTCTTCACGGCGAGCTTCTCGCCGCAGCTCAATATGCGGTCGCGGACCGCCTCTCGTCTCCCCGTACCTGCTGCGAGCTCACGGTACAGATCGGAGGCTTCCCCGAGCAGCAGGTCTACTTCCTCCATTACCCTCCGCCTGGCCCCAGCCGACCTCACGACCCTGAGGATCACTTCGGAGTGCAGAGAACGGGCGGCCCGTACCGCCCCGTCGGGGCTTTGTCCCCGCCCCGCCAGGGCTACCCCCTCGTACAGGAGGTCAGTGACCCCGTCCAGCGCTGACAGGACGAGGGCTGCGGGGGGGCGGTACGAAGCAGCGATCTTCACGGATTGGGCCACGCCCCCGGGGCCCCTGAGCACGGATCCACCCAGCTTAGCTACCCTCCACGACATGTGAACCACCTCCGATGTTCCTGGGCGTGACCCGGAGGACAAGCCCTGCGGTATGAACATGGGGGGGAGGAGGTGGCACCTCACGTAAAAGTGCCTCCCCGAGAGATTTCGGAGAGGCACGAGGCTGCGACAGGCCGGACCGGTGCCACTCTCATCTCCCGGATGACCTTGTCATCCGCAGGAATTAGCACCTTTCCCGGTAGTACCGGGCGGTTGCCGGGCTTCATCGGGCCAGTCCCTCCGCCGTCTCGTGATAAGAGTGGAGTCACGCTTATGTTATTGACCCGACTTTACACGTTCAGGATCCCGATGTCAACACGTCGGACGAAGTCATTCGTGCCCCCGGCATCGCGGAACACGGATCGGCGCACGATCCCGGGCCGCGCCCTGGGAGAGCACCAGGGACCCCTGTGCCCGGCCGGCTCGAACAACGACATCGTGTGTGCTAAGATTGGGGTATAATGCCTGGTGCGGGGGGTGAACGGCTGTGAGGGGGGATAGGATGGAGGCGGGACTCCGGTCAGTGATTAGACTTCTAGCCGGTTACATGGACGATCAACCCGACGTTGCCGCGGCGTATCTGTTCGGTTCCCTGGTCGCCGGTCGGGACAGGTCGAGGAGTGACGTGGATGTCGCCCTCCTGTTTTTGCCCGGGATGGACAGGCTGAGCCGGTTCGATCGACAGCTGGCGATGGCGGCGGACCTGGAGAACCTCCT
>PWUB01000278.1 GCA_003563755.1 Clostridia bacterium | reverse complement strand
CCGGGTCCGTCACCTCGTTGACGTCGACCCCCGGAGGTCCCAGGCCGGCATCGATGAGCCCCACGTGCCCGTGGGCCTCGATGAGGCCGGGGGTGACGGGCGACCCGCAGGCGTCCACCACCTCGGCACCGTCGGGCACGGACACCCCGGCACCCAGGTTCAGGATTCTACCCTCCTCTACCAGGATGACACCGTCCTCGATGACATCACCGACCACCGGGTGAATCTTCGCGTTGATTATCGCCAGCATGGTTCCCTCACTTCCTCTCGAATACGACGCAGCCATCGATGACGGTGCAGTCGGCGAAGCTGCGGGCATCCAGGGGGTCGCCGGACCAGATGACGAGATCGGCATCCTTTTCCTTCTCGAGGGATCCCACGCGCTCGGCGATTCCCACGTGCTCGGCGGCCCAGAGGGTGACGCTCCTGAGGGCGTCATCGCCCGGGACTCCGTGGGCGCTGAGAATTCCCGCCACCGCCCGCAGGTTTCTGCCGTGGACCACCGGATGGTCGTTGGTGAGGCAGAAGTGCACTCCCGCCCGGTGAAGCTGCACGGCGCTTTCGAACCCGTTGCCCCGCATCTCCACCTTTCCTTCGAAAGTCAGGGCCGGGCCCACCGCGCACCACACGTCGTGCTTCTTGAGGTACTCGGGGATCTTGAAGCCCTGGGTGGCATGCTCGATGGTGTAGCACAGGTCGAACTCGCCGGCGATCCGGATCGCCGTGGCCATATCGTCGGCCCGGTGACAGTGAATCCTCAGGGGTATCTCCCGCCGGATCACGGGGAGTAGGGCCTGCAGCTTCATGTCGAGCTTGGGACCGTCGTCGTTGTCTTGTGCCTTCTCCTTCTTGGCGGCGTAGTCAGCAGCCCTCCGCAGCCACTGCCTCATCACGGCAGCATTGCCCATCCTGGTGGAGGGGCCCTTCTTGGAGCCGTAGGCCCGCTTCGGGTTCTCGCCGAGGGCGGCTTTCATGCCGCTCGGGTGAACGAGGACCATGTCCCCGATGACGGCTGCCTCGCGGCACTTGACGGCGAACTGCTCGCCGCCGATTATGTTCGCGCTGCCGGGGGGGATCTGGGCGACGGTGACTCCCGCCTCGCGGAAGGCGGCGAAGGCCTTGTCCTCGGGATTGGCGCCGTCTATGGCCCTCACCTGGGGGGTCACGGGATCGGTCATCTCGTTACCGTCGGACCCCTCCCATCCCAGGCCCTCCTCGTGAACCCCGGCGTGACAGTGTGCCTCGATTATGCCGGGGGTCACGTCCCGCCCCCGGGCGTCGATGATCCCTGCCCCCTCGGGAACTCTCACCTCCGCGCCCACCTCGGCGATCCTGCCGTCGCCGTCGATGAGGAGGGCACCCCCGGATATCACCGGGCCCGCCATGGTGTGCAGGCGGGCGTTGATTACTGCCAGCATGTGAATGCCCCCTTTCAGTAGGTGGGACGGGTGTATACCTCTTCGCCCTCGATGTAAGTGCTCAACACGGGCGCCCGGTAGCTGAAGGGCTGCCCGGCCAGTACTATGAAATCCGCATCCTTTCCCGGGGTCAGGGAGCCGACCCGGTCGTCCACTCCCACGGCCTCCGCCGGGGTGAGGGTTATCGCCCGCAGGGTGGAATCGAAGGAGAGACCGTACTTGTGGGCGACCCCCGCGTAGGCCAGGAAGTGCCGGGCGTTGAGGAAGGGATGGTCCGTCATCAGGTAGACCCTCGCGCCCGCCGCCTCCAGGATGGCCGGGTTGGCCTCGTTGCGGTTGAAGGTCTCCACCTTTCCGCGGCCGGACAGGCCGGGACCCACGCTGGCCCATACCTTCCGCCGGCCGAGGAAGTCGGCGATCAGGTGTCCGTCGGTGCAGTGCTCGATGCTGTATGAGACACCCAGCTCCTCGCACAGCCTCACGGCGGTCACGATGTCATCGTGGCGGTGGGCGTGAACCCGGAAGGGGATCTCGCCCTCGAGGACCCGGGCGACGTTCTCGAGACCCAGGTCGAAATCGGGATCGTCGGCGTCCTCGTCCTTCTTCTTGGCCAGGTACTCCCTCGCCTTCGCGAAGTATTGCCGGATCAGGGAGGCGGTCCCCATGCGGGTGCCCGGTTTCCCGTCCCCCCGCTTGGGATTCTCACCGAGGGCTCCCTTGAGACCGGTGGGGAACCGCAGCACCATGTCATCGATGATCTTTCCGCGGGTCTTGCAGGCGAAGGCGAGGCCTCCGATGGGATTCCCGGACCCGGGAACGATCTGCACGGTGGTTATACCTCCCTCGCGGCAGCCCTCGAAGGCCACCTGGTCGGGGTTGGCAGCATCCAGGGCGCTGACCCCGGCGGTTATGGGCCCGGGACGCTCGTTGCCGTCGTTGGATACCCTGCCCTCGCCGTCTCCCCATATCCCGGCGTGGGTGTGAGCATCGACCAGTCCGGGCAGGACCACTTTGCCGGCCAGGTCCACGGTCTCTGCGCCCTCGGGCACCCTCACATCGCGTCCGATCTCTGCGATCTTGCCGTCGGCGACCAGCATGACTCCACCGTCAATGACCGGTCCGTCGACGGGGTAAAACCTGGCTCCGGTGTAGGCGCGCATACCTCACACCTCCCTTTCGTAGACAATCTCGCCGTCGATTATGGTGCAGTCGGCGAAGGTGGT
>PWUB01000114.1 GCA_003563755.1 Clostridia bacterium | reverse complement strand
CAATGGTGCCGCCCCTGGCGTCGGGGTCAGCCGCTGCCCTGCGGACTCCCCCCGTTATCCTCTCCGGTTCCCCCTCCCCGGCCGCGCAGAACCGGTACAGGTGGCTGGTACCCTCATCGGCAACGGGGGCGATGAGGGTCGTGTCATCCCACCATTTTGGCGCTGCGAAGGCCTCTGCCGGTTTTCTGGTCTCAGAACTCGCCGCCGCCCCGATGTTACGGTCCAGGCCCTCGCTCACCCAGGACACGGCATCCCAGGACTGGGTCTGCCCATGGGCGACTTCGATCACGAACAGGTGGTTCGGGGTCGACAACCAGTTGAAGGGCCCGGCCTGCCCGAAAAAGGCCAGGCGGGTCCCGTCGGGTGACCAGGACGGGCCGTACGCCGGGTAAGGCGCATCGAGCACGCGGTAGCGTTCGTCGGATTCCGTTGAGAACACCCAGAGCCGCCGATCAAAGGTCCAATCATCGTGGGGCTCATCTCGAGACGCGGTGCAGGCGATCCATTTGCCGTCAGGAGACCACGCCGGACTCCCGTGGAAGAAGGGACCATCGGTGATACGGCTGGCCTCAGCCTTCTCCCCGGGCAGCGTTGCGGCAGCATCCACCACGTAGATGTGTTGGTTCCTTCCATTATAGAAGCCGACTCCCTCGAGGCGGTTGCGCAGGGTGGTCATGACCACGCGGGCCTTCTCACCGTTTTGTGCCTCGTCCTCACCCTCGACGCAGGCGGGTGCACCGGGGTATGTGAGGCCCTCGTCGCCGGCAGCCGTGGTCCAGGCTGTGAAGGCCAGCCTGCCGCCATCGGGAGACCAGACCGGCGGTGATGCCGGGGGCTCCTCCGTGGCCACTACCTCCGGTTCACCGCCCGTGACATCCATCACGTACAGCTGGTTGTGCCCACCTCTGTCCGAGACGAAGGCGAGCCTGCGCCCATCCGGCGACCAGCGCGGCTGACCGGCTCCACCACCGAGTGCGGTCAGCCGCCGGGGCTCGGCAGAGCCGTCGGTAGGAACCAGCCATATCACACTGTCCACCTCATCGTCCTCGAGATTCGAGTTCTCGGTCACGAAGGCCGCCCGGGCTCCGTCCGGAGACATCTGCGGATCGCCGACCTTAGTCAACCTGAACCGGTCGGCGGGCTTGAGGCTGTGTGGCATTTTGTGACGCCCCCCTTTCGGTGAGTGATGACCGCAAAAAGTAGATCCCTCAAATAAGACACGTAAACACTCTACTGGATGTTCTACTGATGCAGCCAGATACCTTCCTGTGAACTGGGCATCGTCACGACGGAGAGAGAAGGGGCCCCTGTCGGGGCCCCTTAGGGTCAGCGTGCTAGCGTGTGAATCGGTGGTTACCGATGTCTCTGATGACCGGCCTGGACCACACGAAGGCGTTGCTGGTCTTGGCCGGGGCGAAGAAATAGAGGGCTCCACCGCTCGGATCCCATCCATTCAGGGCATCCTGGGCCGCCCGGAACGCGGTGGCGTCGGCCGGCTGGTAGATGGTCCCGTTGCTGACCGGCTCGAACTGACGGGGCTCGTACACGACACCGGCGATGGTATTCGGGAAGAGGTCACTCCTCACGCGGTTGAGAACGACGGCCGCAACGGCCACCTGGCCCTCGTATGATTCACCTTTAGCCTCGGAATGCACGATGCGTGCCAGCAGATCCATGTCCGGATCGCCGAGGGATGCGCTCCTGGTCTCGACCGCCTGAGCCAGGGTCCTGGTGTCCCCACTGGGTATAGCCAGGCGCTGTCCGGGAAAAATCGTGGAGCTCCAATGCGTGTTGATGCGCTGGATGTCACCGACAGATACTCCGTACCACATCGAGATTTTGTACAGGCTCTCTCCCCTGCTCACGACGTGCAGCGGGCCGGTGTGGGGAATGCTCAGACTCTCACCAGCGAAGATCATGGTTCGTGAGATACCGTTTATGCTCTGGATGGCGTCCACGGAAGTGTCGAAGCGGTTAGCCAGAAGCCACAGGCTCTCGCCTGATCGGACGGTGTGATCTATGCCGCTTCCCCACGCTGGCGTAGTCCCTACAGCCAACAGGGTGAAAACCAAGAGCATGCAGCTCAAGCTGCGCACAGCCGCTTTTGTGAGCTCGCTGCTCTTATACTGCCTGGGATTCATACTGACTCTCACTCCTCTCTCGATGTTGTTTCAGCGTTTCTGTCAGTACAGTATATACAGGCGCACAGTACAAAAAAAGACTCTTTCCCTTAAAACATCTTCCATCCCGTATATTGCCATAACAATGCCATGTCCTGGCATCACCAGGAGTGGATACCCGAGGCACTGAAGCTGCAGGTTGACACAGCTTGACATGTTGCTTTGTCACCTGGTAGGATACCAGTCGAAAATATAAAGCCTAATATAAACAATCGCAATGCTCGCCCCCGGCAGCTTCTTCGTGGCAGGCCTATGGCGGGCAGGAATCAACCCCTCTGATCGTGTACTGTGATACATTACGACGAGGTGTTTACATTGAGCATCGGTCAGCAGCTGGTCCGAATTCGTCGCTTTCTGTCCTTCACCCACCGTCCGAGAGAGATCATCATCGTGGTTTTCGTCGTGGTCCTGCTCCGGGCCACCCTCACCCTGGTTGACGCGGGACTCAAGCGGGTGGTCGTTG
>PWUB01000272.1 GCA_003563755.1 Clostridia bacterium | reverse complement strand
GGCGGCGGAGACGGATGCTTACCTCGTCATGGGCTACGCGGTGAGGGAGGATGCCGGACTGAGGAACGAGGCGGCGGTTCTCTCTCCCGGTGGTGAGTTCCTCGGCGTGTACGGTAAGGATCATCCCGTTCTCTTCGCCGGCGAGACCAGCCTGACCCGGGGAACCTATCCCACCTACGGTACGAGCATCGGCAGGATCGGCACCATCATATGCTACGACCTGGATTTCACCGATACGGCCCGGAGGATCACCAGAAACGGCGCGGGGATCATAGCCGTGCCCTCCATGGACTGGCCTGAGATGGCCCACAAGCACTACACGCACGTAGTCTTCCGGGCGGTGGAGAACCGGGTTACAATGATCAAGGCGGACGTGGGGTATGATTCGGTCATCGTCGACCCCTATGGCAGGATCCTGGCCCGCTCGGTCACCGTCGAGCCGACGCAGACCATCGTTGTGGCCGATGTCCCCGTGGGTTCCGGGAATGCACCCGTCGTCCGGCTCGGGGACTGGATGGGATGGATAGCTGTCCTTGCAGCAGCGTCCTTCATGCTCTGGGACTTCACAGGGCGCTGGCGCCGCTGAGGGGACAACAAGCCGGAGTCTGCGGCGATTCCCTCCGATAGCCTCGATCATCGGTGGCCTCCGTTTCGCTGCAGGATATCCCGCTCTAAACACATACCCGGTTGAAGCGCGGTGGCCAAACCACCAGTGACCCGGGCAGGGTGCACATGATCCTGGTGGACATATTCGCAGGGTGCAGGTGCAGAATCGTGCGGTAGAATGGGGGTTCGTGGCCGTCGACGGGTGTCCACGGTCGAATTCGTGTAAGCATATAACGTGGCCCAATATAGGCCCAATGGACTCCCTGCTTACCAGGCAGATATGTACATGAGACGGATTTCCCGCAAAACAAAAGCGGTGCCTCCGCATTGAACCGCCTCGGCTCCGGGCCTTCCCCCACCGGACACCTCGCCTCACTGCCGCTGCGGCCCCGACCCCTGCGGCAGGGGAACCACCCGGGCAGTTTCCCTGGTATCATGGGATTCAGGGATAGAGGAGATACCGGCCTCGCCTCTCGAGAAACCTGTCCAGATCGTGAGCCCACATGTCGGTGAGGTCATCGGGCGCCGCTCCCCCGTCAATCGCCAGCCGCAGCTCATCGGTGCCGGCGAGAAGGTCGATCGCATAGCCTCCGGGATCATTTCGCCATTCAAATCCGGGGGCCAGACTCCTCGCCGCGCACAGCATGTGCAGACCGATGGCAAAGGCGTCCAGCCCGTCCCGGTCATGAATGTGCACCTGCACACCACCACAACGGGCACCTGTGTGTTTGGAGACGTACGGTATGAAGTACGTGGGGCGAAACCACACACCGGGCAGATTCCGGCCATTGAGGTCAGCGGCGAACTCCAGAGGGTCCAACAGCGGGGCGCCGACGAGCTCGAAGGGCCGGGTGGTGCCCCTGCCCTCCGAGAGGTTGGTGCCCTCGAACAGGCAGGTCCCGGGATACAGCGCGGCCATGTTCAGACCGGTGGTGTTGGGGGACGGTGGGACAAAGGTCAGGCCCGTCTCATCGAACCACATGCTGCGGCGCCAGCCCTGCATCCTGACCACAGACAGTTCGGCGCCAGGGGAAAACTCTCCGTTGACGTAAAGGGCGATCTCCCCTGACGTCATACCATGACGGGCAGCGCACGGATACAACCCGACGAGGGACGAAAATTGCATCTTCGATACGTTTCCCTGCACATGAACTCCGGTGATGGGGTTGGGCCTGTCGAGCACCACGAACCCGATCCCGGCCTCCGCTGCCACCTCCATGCACCTGATCATGGTCCAGTTGAAGGTGTAGTAGCGAGAGCCGATGTCCTGTATGTCAAAGACGAGGGCATCCAGGTCCTTAAGGGCCGCGATTGAGGGCGCTTCTGAGATGCCGTAAAGACTCAAGACCGGAAGTCCCGTGCTGGGGTCCGTTGCATCATCGACGGCATCCTGGTCGGCCACCTCTCCAGCCAGTCCGTGTTCGGGGGCGAACATCCTGACTACCGGGATGCCGTACCCGTCCATGAGCGCGCTCGCGGTGGGCCTATGAGAGGCGTCCAGACCGGTGTGGTTGGTGACGAGTCCGACCTTCAGTCCTCCGAGGGCCTGCAGCACCGCCGGCCCGTTGTCAATTCCGCTCCTGACCGTCATGGACAGACCTCCTCACCTGTGCACCCGTGGTCATATTCCGCCGGGGCCCCATCGCGACCCTGCCCGGACGCGATCACTCACCTGTCGCCGCCTGCTCCCGACCGCCCGCATCCCACCGCAGGCGTTCACCAGGTGGGATCATGCGTCGACGTCCACCGCCTACCCAATAATCCGGACGGCAGTCCAGGGGATCCTCGTCGTGCAGGGCCAGGCGCGAATGATCCCGACCTGTCCCCCTGGCCATCCCGATCGCGGCTGGGGTTCCCAGAGTAAAGGGTCTGCCCTGCCTGGTGTCATCTAAGGCGCGCAACTGATGAAGTGGAGCTATCTTCGGTCTCTTTGCAGATCGTACAGCATCTTCTCCAGGTACCATTCCTCAGAGCGATTCGGGTGCTTCCCTCGAAGCCTGGACAGGTGTGCCTCGATCACTTCCTCCGCCAGGTCATCGGGCATGCGCAGC
>PWUB01000300.1 GCA_003563755.1 Clostridia bacterium | reverse complement strand
GCTGGCGCGGCCCTGATCTGGGCTCCGAGCATGAATGCCGCCATCGAGTCCTTCCCCCGGGACATCGCCGGATCCGTCGCAGGGGTATTCAACATGCTGCGTTTTGTCATGGGTGTCATCGGCACGGTCGTGGTTGGGATACTTCTCGATGTGTTCTTTACGGAGGTGCCCGTCTCCGGTACCGTCCCCGGATTCTTCCATGCATACCTGGCCCTGGCAGCCGTGACCAGCCTGGCACTGACCCAGGTCAAATTCCTGAATGCCCCCCGCCCGGTGGCGATTTCAGAGACCAGGGCCACAGAATCTGAAACCGGGGAGACAACAAAGGAGCAGGCCGGGGTCGAAAACAACCCCAATAACCGCGCCTCCTGCTGAAGGGGGGGCACCCCGAAGCCCCTCGACGGGCCTCTTGCGCCCTGCGCCTGGATCAGGCATGGATCCCACCAAGTTTACACAGGATCATCCGGCAAATCCCGGCCGCAGCCATGACACGCATCTCTCCTGAAGTTACAAGCCCCGCAGGCCGAACAGGTCCGAATGTCTGGAGAGATCATCTCCTCCTGGGGAGTATTCGCCGGTTCGTGGTCAACAGCAAAGAGCGCCAGGTAGCTGCAGCCGGGGCAGAAGTACACATCAGCCCGGATGATATTCCGCCAGGCGGTCTTCACCAGCATCAGGGCGGCCAGACCGGCCTCCCCCAACAGTTCGACCCTGCCTCTGGCGGTCATGGATTCACTACAGAACGGGCACTGCACCAGTAGTCTCCTTCCCAGGGGCAGCCTTCTCAGGGTGTGGGCATTGCAGTGGAGCGGAACGCTCGCCAGTGGAAACTCTGTGGGGCACCGGGAAACGCTCGATCCGCGCACAGAAGGAACAGCCAGCAGACCCCGTGTCCCCTGCGTGCTCAGCGAATCTTGCCCCGCCCCTGGATTGGCCACACCACCTCAACTCTGCCGTCCCGCACACCATACATCTCATCGTGCAGGGCCACGGTCGTGTCCCCGTATCCGATGATCCACTCCAGCCTGTCGCCAACTGCCAGATCGACGACGGGCTCGTCTGTGGTTATGACCCCGTGTTCGGCCGAGAACCCCAATGACGCCAACCCTCCGACCCCCCGGGGTTTGGGAAGGGCTGCATCACTGCTCATGGCCTTCTTACCGGAATCCGTCACGATCCGGCAAGGCCCCGGACGGCTGATCACTGTGCTCATGACGGTCAGCGCATAATCATGCTCCAGACCCAGGTTCGAGTAGTACATGTCGTTGAAGACAATACCTCCCGCCTGGACCTCCGTGATTCCGGGCATCCGGGAGCTGAACTCGTGGGTGCCCGTTCCCCCACAGCTGACGATATCGATGGGCAGTCCCCGCTGCCGGCAGAGCTGCGCCGACTGGACCAGCAGATTGATGGCCTCCTCGCAGATCCTCTTTCTTTCCCCAGGATCCTTGAAGCGGCGGGCATGGCCCTCCCAGCCCATCAGGCCCAGGTATTTCAGGCCCTCCCTGCGGTGGATCTGACGGGACAGTTCCGCGGTGGGCTCCCCCGGCTGGATGCCACAGCGCCCCATGCCGATGTCGACCTCCACCACCACCGGCACCTGCAATCCCTTGACCCGCCCCGCTTCATCCAGCTGGCGGGCATTTTCGAGGCTGTCGACTGCTGCGATTACCTCGGCCTGGCGGCAGAGATTGGCCAGGCGCCTGGCCTTATAGGCGCCCACCACCTGGTTGGCGATGAGGACACTCCGTATGCCCGAGGCCACCATGACCTCGGCCTCTCCCAGCTTGGCACAGGTAATCCCTATGGCGCCGGCATCTATTTCCATGTGCGCGATGGCAGGCACCTTCTGCCCCTTGGTATGGGGGCGCCAGCTGACGCCCAGTTCGCGAAAGAAACTCGATGCCCGGTCAATGTTGCCCTCGAGGAGATCCAGGTCCACCATCAACGCCGGCGTATCCACTTCCCTGACCGCTGCCCCCACGAAGTAGTTGCTCATGTTCAACCCTCCCCTTCATGACATACCCGGACGAAGAACCCGGCCCGGGAGACCCGGATTCATCACCCACCACTTTCTATGCCTCAGGACGGAATCCCTTGTGCGACCCGACACCTCTCACATAGTGAAGAAGACTCGGCGAGGCTGCTCACGGCAGAGGACATGCTTAAAGGGTGGCGGCAGATGCGACCGCCAACAGATACATATTGACGCTGAGGCCTTCCTCAATCAGTGTGCGCATAATACGGTCTCCCCTTCAGCGGAACCCTTGAAATGGGGGGTGATGCAGGTGCTGAGGTCAACCGTCACCTATACAGATGGACTGACCCGGATCATGGCTGTCCTGTGCATCGCCCTCGTCGCATCAGCCTTTCCCCCCACTTCTTCTGCCTCCGCTGAACCGCAGCGGGCCCAGATCCTGACCACATGGCCGGCCCGGGACAGGCTGGTCTCCCTGACCTTCGACGCCGGTTCAGACGAGGGAATCGCTGAGGATATTCTCGACATCCTGGCGGAGTACGATGTTTCTGCCACCTTCTTTCTCACCGGTGCGTGGATGGAGGTGGCCCCCTCTGCCGCAAGGCGCATCGTCGAGGAGGGACACAACCTGGGCAGCCACAGCTACACCCACCCGGACTTCACGGCCCTCTCCGTTGAGCAGATGCGAAAGGAGATCCGCCGAACGGAAGAGCTGGCCGGGGAACTGCTGGGAACCACCCTGAAGCCCTACTTCCGCCCGCCCTTCGGAACCTACAACGACCGGGTGCTGGAGGTGCTGGCCGGGGAGGGGTACCGGTATTCGGTGATGTGGACCGTGGACTCCCTGGACTGGCGCGGCATCAGCGCCGCCGATATGGTCGACCGGGTCATCGATCATGTGCGCCCCGGGGCGGTCATCCTGATGCACGTGGGGTCCGGGACCCAGACGGCCGAGGCCCTCCCCCAGATCCTGGATCGCCTGTTGAGGGAGGGGTACACCCCGGTGACCCTGGACCAGCTCATCGCCTCCACGGAAGGTTCGACGGTGTACACCGCCCGATCCGGGGACACCCTGTACTCCATCGCCCGGAAGTTCGGCGTCACCCCAGAGCAGATCACCGCTAACAACAGGCTGGACAGCCTGGAGCTGGTGGTGGGCCAGATGCTCCTGATCCCGGCAGCCTCCGGGGAGGACCCTCGCGAAGAGGAGCCCGCAGAGGAGGCCACTGGCGATGAAATCCCTCCTCACGCGGGGGAAGGTGGCGCCGGGGATGAAAAAATCCCGCCCCCGGAGAAACCCGAAGCGAATGTCTGGACTGTCCTGGGCCGGATCATCACTGCGATATGGACAGGCCTGCGGAACCTGATCCTTGGGCTGCTGTTCAGGTGACGGCAGCGATCTCCCTCGCCGCAATACTCACCCCCTCACCCCGTCGCTGGACCTCCCCCGTCACCACCAGGGGGGGAACCCTGTCAGAGAAGATCACATGGCCGTATTTTTCATAGATCCGGGAAAACACCGTCACATCAATCAACCCCGTCTCATCTTCCAGCGACAGAAACACCACCGTCTTCCCGCTCCGGGTGGGAGGACGGCGGGGACGCACCAGGACCCCCGCCACCCGCACCGTTCGCCCCGCAGGAGCCTCCATTGCCCGCGCCACCGTGACCACTCCCCGGCGCTGCAGGCGCGGGCGCAAAAAGGAAATGATGTGCCCCCCGGCATCGATCCCGAGTACCTGGCGCTCCCACCACACCTTCTCTGCCGGGGTGAAGTCACAAACATCCTCAACGGGACCGGGATCCCACCGCTTCATCCTCTGCCCGGGGGGAGGCAGCCGCCACAACAGAGAACGGCGGTTGGGCTCCAGGGCAGTGAAAGCACCCGAAAGTATGAGGTTCTCTGTGATATCGCGATCTACTTTCGTTCCCTCGAGATACCCGGCAAGGGAAGCGAAGGGGCGGTTGGAGAGGATCTGCTCCAGGGACCCCTCATCCATCCCCCTGACCCGGGACAGGGAGATCCTGATGCCGCCCCCCTCAACGGTGAAGTTTTTCCCACTCAGGTTGATGTCCACCGGCAGGATGGCAATCCCCCGGCGGCGGGCTTCGGTGCATATACTGTTCGGCGGATAATACCCCATGGGCTGGTTGCTCAGGATGGCAGCGTAAAACTCCGCGGGGTAATGACGCACCAGGTAGGCGGTCCGGTAAGCTGTGGTCCCAAAGGCCGCAGCATGGGCCTCACAGAACCCGTAGGAGGCATAACCCTCCATGTAGGAAAATATGGTCTCCGCCACCTCCGGGTCCATCCCCCGCTCCCGGGCCTTTTCAACAAACAGGCTGCCCAGCTGCTCCATCTCCTCGCCCCTGCGGCTCTTACTCATGACCCGGCGCAGCCGATCCGCCTCTCCCGGAGTGAACCCGGCCACCGCCACCGCGATCTCAATCACCTGCTCCTGGAACAGCACCACCCCGTAGGTCTTCTCCAGGATCGGCTCCAGGGAGGGATGAACGTAGGTGATCGGTTCATCTCCCCTGCGTCGGGCAATGAAGGGTTCAACCATATTCCCCTTGACCGGTCCCGGGCGTATCAGGGCCACTGAACAAATCAGGTCCTCCAGGGAGCTGGCCCCCAGCCGGGACTGAAGAGAGCGCTGGGCGGAGCTCTCGAGCTGAAAGACCCCCATCGTCTCTCCCTTCTGGATCATGGAGAAGGTATCTGCATCATCCGAAGGGATCCCGTCATAGTCGAAACCGGGATCCCGCCTGCGAATGATCTCGACCGCATCGTCGACGGCGGACATGGTCCGAAGGGACAGAAGATCCAGTTTCAGAAGGCCCAAATCCTCCACCCCGTCCCGGTCAAACTGGCATATCAACCTGCCCCTGGCCGATCTCTGCAGGGGCGTGATGTTCTCCAGGGGGGTATCACAGATCACCAGGCCGCCCAGGTGAGTTCCTATGTGACGGGGAAAGTGCGCCACCGCCTCGGCAGCATCAAACAGCTTCTCGTACCGCTCCCACCTGTCCGTCAGATTCTGAAATTCTGGCAGCCTTCGCACCAGGTTGCGGCACTCCGAGGCACTGCTGCCCGCCGGCAGAATCTTCGCCAGGACATCCAGGTCTCCCCCGTCGTATTCCATTACCTTGCCCAGGTCTCTGACCGCCGAGCGCGCCCGGAAGGTGTTGAATGTCGCCACTGTTGCCACGTGGTCATGCCCATACTTCTCATAGACATATTCGGCCACCTCATCGCGGCGCCGGGCATCGAAGTCTATGTCAATATCCGGCCTCTCCCCCCTCTGCGGATTCATGAACCGTTCAAACAGAAGATCCCTCTCCACCGCATCAACCTCGGTTATGCCCAGGCAGTAGGCGGCGGCAGAATCAGCTGCTGAACCCCGCCCCGCATGACGAATGCCCTTCCTCCGGGCAAAGCGGACCACATCCTCCACCAGCAAGAAATACTCCGAATATCCCATCTTCTCGATGATCCCCAGCTCGTGCTCCAGGCGCGCCCGGACCTTTCCCGTGACCCGCCCGTACCGGTGCCGGGCCCCCTCATACACCAGGCGGCGCAGGTGCTGTTCGGCAGTCAGCCCCGGGGGAAGATCAACGGCAGGATGACGGTGTTCGCCGAGGCTCAGGGCCGGTTCACAGGCCGAAGCAATCATCTCTGTGTTTCTGGCCGCCTCGGGGAAAGAGCGAAAGTAACGCATCATGGTGCGGGAGGCCTTGAGATAGTTCTCCGCGTTCAGGGGGCGCTCCCGGCAGGTCTGGCTCAGGGTCCTTCCCTCTCGCACACAGGTGACAAGATCGTGGATCTGAAAATCCGCCTTTCGCGCATAGTGGACATTGTTGCTGCCCACCACCCCAATGCCCATTTGTTCTCCCAGCTCCCGGACCGCGCGATAAAGGGCCCGGTCCCCCGGCAAAAAAGCGGGCTGGATTTCCAGGAAAAATCGGTCACCCAAAAGATCCCGGTAAAAACCCGCCCGGCGCCGGGCCTGTGCATATTCACCCCGCAGCAGAAGAGAGGGGATCTCCCCCCGCCGACAGCCGGAAAGGATGAAGAGCCCCTCGCAAAAGGCCTCGATGAGGGCTGGGTCCAGACGGGGATTGGTCCGTTCACTGTCCAGGTGGCTCCGGGTCAGCAGGCGGCACAGGTTTGAATAACCCCGGGGTCCATCGGCCAGGGCGATCAGGTGATGCCCGCCTCTCAGGGTGAGCTCCGCCCCCTGGATCGGCTTCACGCCCCACTTGCGGGCCGCCTGATGAAAATCCACGGCCCCACAGACATTGTCGTGGTCCGTCAGGGCCATGGACGTCACATCTCCGACCGCCGCAGCCCTGACCAGATCCTCAACACTGCTGCCCCCGTCGAGAAAAGAGAAGAAAGAGTGGGTGTGCAGATGAGCGAATCCCATGGCGATCAATCGTAGACCCGGTACAGAACCCAGGATTCATCGCCCGAGGTGCGATATATCTCGAAAACTCCACCCCTTGCAATCGCAAGGCGGTAGAAGGTCTTCTCCCTCTCCCCGAGCCACCAGCAGCCCACGTCCCTCCAGATATCGAGGACTTCCGCAACCCGCAGCCGCTCTCCGCGCAGCAGGATGACCTCCGGGAGGTCATCAGAACAGTAGACTTTTATCTTCTCCTCCATCAGCAGTCCCACCTTCATCACCCCTCCTACGGACCGGATCCCAAAAGGACAGTCTCTCCTCCCGGTAGCTGACGGGAAGATGCTCTCCCCAGAACAGGGTCCTGCCCGAATATTTGCGGTTGAGATCCTCCAGGAGGTCCAGTAAATCCTCCCGTCGGCCCGGGCCCTGCCGGGAAAACACCGTCTCCTGGATCACTCTCTCCTGGACGAGACCGGAGATTTCCGCCCTGACCCGGACCAGATCGTCGGTCTCGGCCGCCATCTTCTTCCACAGGTCGGTGAGGGCAGCATTCAATGAGAACTGCCTGTGCACCGGACGGGAAAATTGTCTCTTCCTGGACGTCCAGCATCCATCACCTCTCAGGGCGCTCAGCTCAAGGAGGAGACCACCGGACCCGCGATCCCTCAACTCCCGGGCCAGCCGGTGGGAGGCCCGGGCGAGAAGTTCCCCGGCGGCCCGTGAAGAGAGAGATTCAACTCCCAAATCCCACACCACCCTGGGAGGCGGATAGTCGCAGGCCACGGGAGTGGAATCCTCACCCCGGGCATTCCGGCTCACGGCCAGTCCCACGACGGGCCCGAAATACCTCCCGAGCAGCTCTTTCCGAATGTTTGCCACCTCTCCGATCGTGTTCAGACCCAACCTCTGCAGCCGGGCAATCACATCCCCGGGAAGAGTCCACAAAAAGGAAACCGGCAGGTCCCGCAGAAAAGACTCTTCCTCCCCGGGTCGAACCCTCAGCAAGCGAACCTCCATCTCGTCCCCAGAAAGCAGCAAATCTCCCCCGGACCCTGCACTTTCCAGCGCGAGGACGCAGATCCGGGCAAGGAGTTTGTTGGCACCATAGCCGGCCAGCAACCGGTGCCCACATCCGGGGGGAATGCCCTTTCGCACACGATGCAGTGTCGCCTCGGGATCCTCCCTCGGGGTGAGCTGCAGAAACACCCGATGGGGAGCAGCCGCCTCCACCTGGGGCGTGACCCCCGAGCTCAGGCGGGGCAGCAGCTCCAGCTCGGGTCCGTAGCTCTTGACATCAAGATCCAGGACGACAGCCCCGGGAACAGAATTTTTTGCATGCGCGGCAGACACACCCCTTTTCACGGACCGGACCCTGGCCCTGGCACAGAAGTCGACCACCCTGTCGTTGCTGACCATCAGCAGAGGTTTCGTTTCCAGGTGAGGCCGGCGCCTCTTCTGCAGACCCGCATATAGACCGTCCAGCTGAATGTGCAGGACCCCCAAGGAGCTCACCTTCCCAATCGAACATCTGTTCTATTATGATATTTCCCTGGGCGACTCAAGTCAAGAATAGGGGGCCGGTAAATAGAGGAATACAGGCCTGATTGAAGGCCTTGCCATCAGATGCGATAATTGAGAGAGCAAGTTCCCAGCTGGAGGGCCGCTATTGAAGAAAAGACCGGGTCAAACTGCAAGGACCACCATTTTTCTGCTCGTTGTCATGGCGCTTCTGGCATTGCTCTACCTGGTACGCACCGCCCTGACCCCCTTCTTCCTTGCCGTGCTGATCGCCTACATCTTGAACCCCGTGGTAACCTTCGGTGAAAAACAGGGTCTGACCCGGGGGCAGGCAATCGCCGTCACATTCACCTTCCTGGGGGTCATCACAACCTATGCCCTGCTCTTCATCGTACCCCGCGTTCTTGCAGAGACCGTGCGGCTGGCGGCAAACATCCCCTGGTACATATTTCGCATACAGCAATTCCTCGCCCAGCTGGAAAGCCAGTACTCCCACATAATCCCTCCGGCGATACTGCGAGAGACCGCCGGCAGAACTCTGAGCCGGGCACTGCTCGGGCTGCAACAGCGTCTGACCAATCTGGACCTCATCATATCCTGGGCGACCCTCATTTTTGGCAACCTGATCAGCGTACTGCTGGCTCCCCTCCTGGCCGCCCATCTCCTCAGAGACGCGAAAGAACTGCGTTGCAAGTTCGACGCGTTGATCCCCGGAAGATACCGGCAGAGCCTGATCGCCCTTCTCGATGATGTCAACGAGGTCCTGTCCGGATTCCTGCACGGCTACCTCCTGGTCTCTGTCATCATCGGGGGGGCAGCGGCTGCGATCCTCGCCCTCCTCGGAGTGCGGTTCTACCTGCTGCTGGGTCTGGTGGCCGGCCTGACCAACCTCATACCCTACTTCGGCCCCTTCATCGGGGCCATACCCGCAATCGCCGTGGCCGCCTTCACCTCCTGGAACCTCGTAGTGAAGGTCGCGGTCAGCTACTTACTGCTGCAGCAGTTCGAGAGTCTGGTCATATCCCCCCGGATCCTGGGCAAAAAGACGGGGCTTCATCCCCTGGCCGTCGTCTTCGCCGTCATGGCAGGGGGAGCCCTGATGGGCCTGCCGGGCCTGTTGCTCGGCGTACCGACTGCGGCCGTGATCAGGATCATACTCAAACACCTGGTCTGAGGCCGCGGGAACTTTCAACCCCGATTTGCGTCTCAATGTATTAAAGCCTCAGCAGAGAGAGGGGAAAACCATGCACATGCGAACGGGCAGGTATCTGTTAGTTTTCCTGCTTCTGATGTTCATCGTCGCCGGCTGTGCAGCGCCAAGGATGCCCAAGGAGATGGCCGATCACGATGTGGCCGAACCGGCAGCCGCCCCCAGAGCCGAGGAGTGGCAGGCAATCTCGGCCGGAGATGCCGATGAGGCCCGCGCCATTTCTGTGCAGATGGCTGCCCACCAGGAAGATTCACAGAAGGTGATTCTCAATGCCAACATCACCCTGGAAGTGCCCTCTCCGGAGGAGTCCATGCAGAGGGTGATTGACCTGATCGATGAGCACAGCGGCTACATCAGCGATGCCAACCAGTGGCAGGTTGGAGAAGCCCGCACCCGGATAGAGATCACCGCCCGGGTCCCCGCAGAACACTTTGATGCGGTCCGGTCAACCCTGCTGGACATGGGCGTGGTCACATACAGCCGGATGTGGAGCACCGATGTCACCGAGGAATATATCGACCTGAACGCCCGGCTCGATAACCTCAGGAGCGAGGAGGAGGCTCTTCGCCGCATTCTGGAGGAAGCCGCAACGGTGGAGGACATGCTGGCGGTGCGCAGACACCTCACCGACATCAGGGGGCAGATCGAATCCCTCCAGGGACGGCTCCGCTACCTGGAAGACCGCGTTTCCTACTCCACTTTTCGCATCGAGATCCGGCACCAGACCCTGCCCACGGCCGCCATCTCGGCCATGGGTTTTGACAACTTCGGCCCCCGTCTGACCGGGGCCCTGATTCGCGGAATCAACCTGGTCCTCAATGTGACGGGCAATGCCACCATCGCCTTTGTCACGGCACTGCCGGCACTGGTGACGGCAATCGTTCTGATCTTGCTGCTGTGGTTCGGAGTCCGCGCCCTCCGCTCCAGGGGTAAGAGTCTGGAGTAGATCTCGGCAGAGTTGAGCCCGCCTGTCAGCCAACCCGGCACAGCTGAGCTGAACAGGCGGTCTGAAATGTCAGCCCGAAGATGGCTTTGGAAGGTCCTCACTCCCTGAGCCGAGGAAACAGTGACGGCTCTTGGGGAGTGACCTTCCACGATGCGCCGTGCCGGTCTCCCGGGATCCTCATTGCCTCCAGCAGGTCCTCTTTTCAGAGCCGACACTTCACAGGGAAAAATGGAAGTTTGAACTCACCTG
>PWUB01000285.1 GCA_003563755.1 Clostridia bacterium | reverse complement strand
TGAGGGATATGGTGGCCGGGGACATCATGCCCACCCCGGGGGCGGTCATGGAGGCTACCCGGTCCCTGAGTGAGACGGCCGGCGACCTGATGGTGCTGGACATCGGCGGGGCCACCACCGACGTGCATTCGGTCACCGACGGGTCCGAGGAGATATCTCGCATGCTCATCGCGCCCGAACCGAGGGCGAAGAGGACGGTCGAGGGAGACCTCGGTGTCTTCGTGAATGCCCTGAACCTGGTGAGCCGCATCGGCGAGGGAGTTCTCGAGGAGGAGCTGGGTTTTTCCGTCCGGGAGGTGCTGGATCGCCTGGGGCAGATCCCCGGGGATGAGCAGGAGGTTGAGTTCGTGACCCGGCTGGCGCGGGAGGCGGCGGAGGTCGCCGTGGACCGGCACGCCGGTCGGCTGCGCCATCTCTACGGGCCGGCGGGCAGGACGACCGTTGCCGAGGGGAAGGACCTGACGCAGATCAGGTGGATAGTAGGTACCGGTGGGGCCCTGACGCGCCTTCCCGGGGGCAGGTCCATCCTGGAGGACCTGGGGGCGAGGAACGTGCCCCTGGCCCTGTATCCGACCGACGCGGAGGTGCTGCTCGATACAGACTACATAATGGCATCTGCCGGCGTGCTCTGCCGGAGGTATCCGGAGGCAGCCAGGCAGCTGCTGCAGGATTCTCTCGAAGTCGAATTCTAACCCATGCCCCTGGCGCAGTCGCCCGCGTCGGGAACCCTGAGAGGATGTGCAGGCATGGATCCGCGGAATCCACAGGTCGAGATTAATACCGACAAGCTGTACAGGAACGCCCGGGTCATTCTTGATACCTGCCGTGGTCGGGGCATAGAGGTCACGGGCGTGACCAAGGGCACCTGTGCCCATCCGGTGGTGGTTGAGACCCTCATCAGGGCCGGCTTCAGGAGCCTGGGGGACTCCCGCCTCAGCAATCTCTGGACCATGCGGAACCTCGTACCTTTCGAGGTGGAGCTGGTCCTGCTCCGGCTGCCCATGCCCTCCCTTGCTGACGAGGTGGTGCGGTGGGCAGACACGAGCCTCAACAGCGAACCGGGCGTTCTGCGACTTCTCAACGATGCCGCCTGTCGCGCGGGCAGGACCCACGGCGTCATCCTCATGGTGGACATGGGTGATCTGCGTGAGGGCCTGTGGCCCGACGAACTCCCGGATGTCTGTGCTGCGGCCAGGGACCTTTCGAACATCGAGATCAGGGGAGTGGGCACCAACCTCGCCTGTTACGGCGGGGTGAAGCCTTCCGAGGATAACATGCGGCAGCTCCTCGAATGCAGGGATGTAGCCTCCGAGGTCCTCGGACGGCCGGTCGACATCGTGTCCGGGGGCAACTCTGCCAACTGGCAGCTGCTGGAGTCCGGCGACATGCCGGGGGAGATCAACCACCTCCGCCTCGGTGAGGCCCTCTTGCTCGGAACCGAAGGCGTCGAGCGCCTTCCCATCTCCGGGATGGAGTATGACGTCTTCACTCTATGCGCTGAGGTCGTTGAGGTGAAGGTCAAGCCGTCAAAGCCCATCGGCGAGCTCGGCCAGGATGCCTTCGGAGGACGACCGCGATTCGAGGACCGCGGGCGGCACCGCAGGGCCATCGTTGCCGTCGGACGACAGGACATGGTCCACGAGGGGCTCCGTCCGGAGCTGGACGGTGTCAGCATACTGGGTGCTTCATCGGATCACATGATGCTCGATGTGCAGAACGCCGCGGAGCCCGTGCGGGTGGGAGACGTACTACGGTTCACGATTCGCGGCTACTCATGCCTGCTGGCCGCCTTCACATCGGGATATGTCAGTAAGATCCGCGTGTAAACGGCGGGACCGGTGTGGGGTGCGTGCCGGTCCTTCCTACACAGACCGATCTCAGCGACTGGCCGGCTCATCGCTCTCTCACCTAACCGTACGCGTAGCGAGCCCCCAACTTCTTATCACCCCGACCCAGTTTCCGCTGTGTTACAGCAGCAATCCTCTCGAGCCTCAACGGACGTGTGAGATTCCTCGCCTTCGCGTCCTGCCGTCCTGAGCAGCCATGACATCCTGCATGTGAAGTGGCTGTTGACATCATGACACGGGTGTCATATGCTCTGATTGTGACAGTGGTGTCATATAGTGCGGGGATCATACCCTGACCGGGAGAGTGGTGAGCGGGTGCCGACCAAGACCTTTTTCAATCTTGCCGAGGACAAGCGGAACAAGATCATCCAGGCGGCGATCGAGGAGTTCGCTGCGAACTATTTTGACACTGCCAGCGTCGCAGGCATAGTCCAAAAGGCCGGGATCCCCCGGGGCAGTTTCTACCAGTACTTCGAGGATCTCAAGGACATCTACACGTACCTGTTCGAGGTCATAGCCGCCAGGAAGATGCAGTACATGCAGCACATACTGGATCACGGCCCGGATGCCCTCGGCATCGTGCGGGAGATGTATGCAGCCGGCCTCAGGTTTGCACAAGATCATCCCGAGATGGCAGCCGTTGGGCTGAATTTCTTCCGGGAGGATCCCGAACTCCGCCGGGAGATCATGGGGGAGTTTGCCGGCGGTGCCCGGCTGTTGCTGAAGGAGATCCTGGCAGAGGGACAGAGACGCGGGGAGATCAACCCGGGCGTTGATGTAGAGCTGGCCGCCTTTGCCCTGCAGGCCCTGAGC
>PWUB01000316.1 GCA_003563755.1 Clostridia bacterium | reverse complement strand
ATCCCCGTAGATTCGCCATCACCACGTTCTTGCGGACCTCGGTTCCCCAGGTGGCCCCGTAAGTGTTCTCGTACGCCTTCAAGCCCCTGGTGAAAGAGGCAAAACCGTTGCGTCTCAATGCGGTGTCGGAGGATCTCTCGTAACGCCCACCGTAAATACCGGCAGACATGGGCCTCTCATTGCCCTCGGAATCCTCCACCGACTCGAAGGACATGTCCGTTGTCTTCGAAAGCCTGTAGATGCTAGCCGGAGCGCTGAGCACCTCGCTGAGGGACGCCAGCACCGACTCTGTCTCCGGATTCAGGGTGTGGGGCTTCTCCTCGATCATGCGCTCGATCACGGGCCTGAAGGACTCCAGTTCGGGTTCCTCCTCCAGGTAGCGCTCGAGGGTCCCCTCGGGAAGGCTGAGAGCCTCGGACTTGATGAAAGCGGCCTCTCCCTGCAGCTTCGATGCGAAGGCCATCACCCGGCCCGCTGCCATCTGCTTTGCCTGAGATGTCCCGTCGGTGGCCAGGCGGAGACGGGCATAGGCCCCCACGCGCATGACCCTGGCGGTCAGATCCTCCTGTGTCTTCAGGCGCTCCAGGAGAACTGAAGGACCGTCCCCCAATCTGCCCTTGTACTTGGTAACCTCCTCGACCAGATCGGATACCGCCGCAAACTCCTTCTCCCATTCCTCATTGCTCTCGAAAATGTCGGTGAGATCCCAGGTCTGCTCCTCGGGGACCTCGGACCGCTTCAGCTGTTTGCTCACCCTCGCCACTCCCCTTTCCGCCCGGTCCACCTGTGCCTCGGACCTGAGTTCGGTGGGCCCGTCATGGGAAGCATTTCTGCAGTCAAAGTATCGAGTCCTGCCTCACCACCAGGCTCAGCGTGATATAGATTTAGAGGTGGTGCCCCCAGAATGAAGTTGTCCGTTGTTGCCCATCGGAAAGCACGTGGGGTGCAGAACCTGCAGAACCCGCCCAACAATGATAATCTGTAATATGCCCAGACGACGGTACCGCTGATCGGGGGGGCCGGTGGGGGCTGTGACGAGTCCGGAGCCATCTCGCACTGATTACCGCCGACGAAGACACGGTCCAATACGGTAGGGAGATGTGAATTGAGCGAAAGACTTAGCTTGCACGAAATCCTGAGACTGCTGATCTCCGCCGTCCTCGCCGTACTGGTGCTCTATCTCCTGTACCGGGTGAGGGCCGTGCTTTCGCCTTTCATCTTCGCCGTGCTGCTGGCATACCTGCTCAAGCCCGTTGTCCGGTTTTTCGAAAGATGGATGCCACGCAACAGGGCCATCGCCTTCACCTACATACTCGTCGGCACGGCCATTGCCCTGCTCCTGCTCTTCATCCTGCCTGGACTGCTGGCGGAGATGGTCCGCCTGGCAGCCAATATCCCGCAGTATATCACCCAGGTCCAGTACTACGTGGCGGACCTGGAGGCACGTTACGGACACATGATACCTCCGGAACTGCTGACGGAGACCGCGGGCATGGCGGTAACGGAGGCCCTGAGAATCCTCGAGCATCACCTCGCGAACTGGGAGGTACTGGTATACTCTATCCTGGGTGTACTGGGTAACCTGGTGAGCATCATCGTGGCGCCCATCCTGGCAGCCTACCTCCTGCGAGATTCCTCCCAGTTCCGCTCCCGCTTTTACACCATGTTGCCCCCCAGGTACAAGACGCGCATCATCGCGGTCCTCGACGACTGCAACCGCGTCCTCAGTGGATTCCTGCACGGGTATCTCCTGGTATCACTGATCGTGGGTATTATGGCCACGGTGATCCTGGCGGTTTTGGGTGTGCGCTTCTACCTGCTTCTCGGCATCGTGGCCGGCATGACCAACCTCATTCCCTACTTCGGTCCTTTCATAGGCGCAGTGCCCGCGGTGGCGATGGCAGCCTTCACTTCCTGGGACCTCGTCATCCGGGTCATGATCGGTTATTTCATTCTGCAGCAGCTTGAAAGCATGGTGATAAGTCCGCGGATAGTGGGAGGCAAGACGGGCCTGCATCCCCTGCTGGTCGTTCTCGCGGTGATGGCGGGCGGCTCCCTCATGGGCCTGCCCGGTCTGATATTGGGCGTTCCCATGCTCGCGATATCCAAGGTCCTCGTGGAGCACCTTCTGGGTTTCAGAAAGGCTGACCCAGGAAACTGACGGCTGTGCCCAGGGACCGGTGCCCAACTGCAGCTCTGGGGATGGTGATAGGCTCAGATCATGAGGGTCTTCCAGCGGCCGAGGTTGAAGATGTAGCGAACGAGAATGGCCCGGATGACCTGCTCTACCGCTATGACCACCCACACACCCACCAGGGAGAGATCCAGAACATACACCGCCAGGAGCACGAGGGGGATGCGGATCAGCCACGATCCGAGCCCCGAGATATACATGGCGGTCCTGGTGTCTCCGGCACCCCTCAGGGACCCGGTATATACGTCGGCGGTGGCCATTGGAATCTGCATCAGGGCTGCTACCCGCAGGCACACCGCGGCCAGCTCGATCACCTCGGGGTCATCGGTGAAGATCCGCACCAGGTGGGTGGGAAAGAGCAGGAACACCACACCCATGCCTCCCATCACCATCATCGCCAAATGCCACGACTTGCGCGTCGCATCGGCCGCCCTCTCCGGGTTCCTGGCCCCCAGGCTCTGACCGGT
>PWUB01000122.1 GCA_003563755.1 Clostridia bacterium | reverse complement strand
GCCTGTTTCTGCCGGAGAGCGCAGCGGATTCGGAGGTTCTCTACTGGTTGGCCGAAATCGGCATCATCCTCCTGTTCTTCGCCCTGGGATTTCACTTCCCCCTGGCCAAGATGCTTCGTACGGCGCGTAAGGTTGTGGTGGGGGGGTTTCTTGACCTCGCACTGAACTTCGCAGCCGCGGCGGGGCTGGCCCTCCTGATGGGCGTGGACCTGGTTCCGGCACTGTTCATCGGAGGAATCGCCTATGCCAGCAGTTCCTCGATCACTCTCAGTCTCCTTGAACAGAAGAAGCGTCTCGCCAACCCCGAGGCGGAGTTCATCCTCGCCCTCCTGGTGTTCGAGGATATCGCCGCACCCATACTGATATCAGTGCTGAAGAACGTCGAGGCAGGGGGGGCCGCATCGGCGGGAACCTACGGTATGCTCGTACTCAACGTGGTGCTGCTCACGGCCGGGGCGGTGCTGCTGGGCCGTTTCGTCTTTTCGCGGCTCGGCGAGTTCATCGAACATCACCTGGATCGAGACTACACCGTACTCCTCACCATCGGTGTAGCCCTGGCCTACGCAGGGCTGGCCGTTGCCCTGGGCCTCTCCGAGGTCCTGGGAGCCTTCCTCGCGGGCGTGGTACTCGCTGAGACCGGAAGAGCGGATGACCTGGGCCGCATAGCCCTTCCCGTGCGGAACCTCACCCTTCCTTTCTTCTTCGTGCATTTCGGGGCTACCATACCGCTGGATGGAACTCTGCCCATGCCCCTCATCCTGGTCACTGTCACCGCGTTCTCCCTGCTGGGCAAGCTGGCGGTGGGTATCGTGGGCGGACAGGCCTTCGGACTCTCTCCGCGGGTGGCCCTACGCGCCGGTTTTTCGCTGCTGCAACGGGGCGAATTCTCCGTGGTCATCGCCGCTCTTGCCCCGTATCCCATCAACCTTCTGGGCGGAATCTACGTGATAGTGTCTGCCCTGATCGGCGTCGTATCCTTCTCCAGGGCACCCTCACTGTCAAAGAACCTGCACCAGCGATTCGAGGACGTCCTCTGACAAGCTGAAGCTGCAGGTAACCAGGGGAAATGCAGGCCGCCTTCTCAGTCGGACCGTACCGAGGACATCTCGTCCAACCGATCCAGCTCCTCGACCGTACCCACGACCACCAGTACCATGTTGGGTTTCAGCTCTACCTCGCCGGTAGGAGACAGGACCGTGGCATCCTCGCCCCGCATCAGCATCACCCTGGCGTTGATTCCCATCTGTCTGAAATCCCGCAGGCACCTGCCCTCCAGGGGAGAACCGGGATCCACGACGATCTGGCTGATCGTCTCGTCGGTGGCGTCGTCTGACATCATGTCCGACATCAGCTGGTAAATGTACGGACTGTGGGCGCTCTTGGCGAGAATGTCGCCGCCCAACAGCTGCGGCGAGACGACACGGCTCGCACCGGCCAGGTACAGCCGTCTCCTGGCCTCCCGCCCCGATGCCGAGGATATGACCTCCACGTCCGGGTGGATGCCCCTGGCCTCGAGAACCAGGTAGACGTTTGAGGTGTCGTCGGAGAAGGTAGCTATGATGCAGCGGGCCTGCAGTATTCCGGCCCGAACCAGAGTCTCCTCCTCGAGAGCATTGCCCACGATATAGTAAACACCCTCGTCTTCCAGGCCCCTCAGGCGATCCAGGTCCTGATCCACGACCACCACGGGCCCCCCTCTGCGCCTGAGGTTTCTCACCACTTCCTGGCCCAGTGAGTCATAGCCGCAGACGATTACGTGGTTCTTCAGTGATCGTACCTTTTTCTCCATTCGTCCTACACCCCCCCTGAGCACGAGATCATCCATCCGGTCGGCGATATAGGTGATTCCCAGACCAAATACGATCAGAAGCCCCACCGGTACGACTAGGAGGGTCAACATCCTGCCGGCAGCAGTGGTCGGATAAATGTCACCGTAACCCACGGTCGTGACGGTGATGATCAACAGGTAAAAAGCGTCAAAGAGACTCAATCCCTCGCTGATCATGTACGCAGCGGTGCCGAACACGAGGAGGGCTCCAGCCAGCATGACCAATCCGATCCTGATAGATCTCTTGCGCACGATACTCCCCCCTGCATTAATGTGCCGTGCGTCTACCTAATTCAATGTAGAGCCCGGTTCTCCTCCAGGAGCCGTGCTGACCTGCATACCCCGGCCACGTGACATCCGGGGTGCAAGGAGCGGACCAAATCACCGATACGGATAGGAGAGGGGCGCTGCAGCAGGGCGACCCCGAGACATGGATGCCTCAAAACACCCGGGAGAGTGCTATGCAAAAGAGACTGATGTTGATAATGGCAGCCCTGGTCATAGTCGGTGCCCTGTTCTTCTACTTCCGGCTGGCCACGGCAGAGCCGGGGCATGAGGATGATGACGTCCAACTGCCGCCGCCGATGTACTCCGCGGGCACCTTCGTCACGGACCTCAAAACGTTGGAAGGCGGTCTCACGAGCTATCTCCGCGTCGAGATGAGCCTTCTATGCCGCGACGAAGAGACGGTGGAGAAGCTCGAGAAAAGCGAACCCCTGGTGCGCAACGAGATCCTGACCATACTTCGCTCGATGAGCGCCGAGGATCTGCAGGGTGATGCGGGGATGAAGAGCCTCCGGGATGCCCTCATCCAGAGGCTCAACGAATTGAAAGACGG
>PWUB01000019.1 GCA_003563755.1 Clostridia bacterium | reverse complement strand
GTCCGCAGCTCAAAACACTCGTGAGGCTTACCTGCAAGACGAGACGGTCCAGGACGGGGTTGAGAGGAACCTGCAGGTGGCTCTAGCCAGGTCTGCTCTCCGTGAGATGGAGATCACCGGACCGATGGGTGCAACCTCAGGTGCCCGTTGACAGGCGGCAACGGATCTCGATCCCCGCTTCGCACTGACCACTGTCAACGGCCTGGGTCATGATTCCTCGCCGTTGTTCCGGCGGTCAGGATCTACGCAGCAAGGTTTCCGGCTGCACGTTTCCCCGGCGTCTGCGCAGCCCACGGAACCCTGGCCGGTGATGATGATTTTGAAGGTGTTGTTGCCGCCGAGGACAAGACCGACGATGATCCCCAATGCTACCCCGATCCCGAAGCCGCTCCCTATGAAACGGGTCTTTCTGCTCTCTGACATCCGCTGTGCCCCCCTCCCGTGAAGCGTTATGATCACAGCGACATGGAATCATTCCGGAAGGCGGCTCGCCCCACGACCGGCTCGCCCCGAGTTAATCTCAATACCATCCCTAAGACGAGGTCACCGGATGGGAGAGCAGTGCATGCCCGAGGCACAAGCGGGAGTCCCTCCCAAGCATCAGCGAGGCCCTTTGCTTGTCAGCCCCGGATGATCCGGGATATGCCGCGGAGGGCGCGTCGCAGGAGATCACCAATGCGGTGGTGCACTGCCACGAAGTCACCCGCATCTACGGGGGATTCCCCTCCGGTCACCCTTCGCTCTCGCTCGTCAGAGGACATCCGCAGGAAAACATCGGTATCCGAATCGATCATGCTGTGAAACTGGTCGCGCTCCTGGGAGGTGCTCATGAAGCGCATCATCGCACTCACCGGGTCATCGTGATCGGCAGGTCTCAGGCATGCGGGCCCGATATCCGTGAACCGGTGAACCGCCTCCTCGGGATCATCCGCCTCGACCGTGGCTTCCTCCAGGAAGCGGTATACCCTTTCGTCGTCCTTCGGGTCCCAGGCATAGCTGGTCTTCCATCCATCGAAAGTCAGGATGCGCTCGGAACGCTTGATGCTGAATCCGGGCAGATGTTGGATGCGCCACTTCATCTCTGATCACCGATCCCCCGTGTAGAGTTGATCTCGTGTAGGAGGAGACACTCACCGGTCTCAACGCGTCGATGTGACCGGAATCTCCTGACTTGAGTAAACCAGAGGTGGTGGCTGGAGTCAAACACTGCACTACACGGGGCACCGACCTCGCATCGGTGCCCCGGCAGAGTCTTGGTTGTGCAGGGTTCTCACTTTCTCAGGTCGACGGCCCCCACATCCGTCGTTTCCCCGCTCTGAACGGTGATCCTATGCCCCCAATACTGGGGGCGCGTGGGGATGGCCAGATCCCATTCTCCCGGCTTGAGAAACAGCATGAATGACCCGTCACCTGCGGGCTCGGTGATGCAGGTATGGTCGCTGACGCCGCCCGGGAACCTGGGGAGGGCTATGATCTCATCGCCGGATATCCAGTTGAGGGCGATTCCCCTGACCACTCCCTTGTTGTAGTCGATGGTGTGGGTGGTGCCCGCCCCGTAGATCCCCTCCTGCAACGCGTGTCGTAGCCCATGCGGTGAGACATCGGGAAACTCTATGTTCACGTGGTGCTCACCCGTCGGTATGATGCTCGTGTAGCGTCCCTGGTCATCGGCCATGGTGACGGCGGCGGTCCTGCCCAGGCTTTCCATCCAGAACAAGACCAGGGCGCCCGGCACGGGGTCGCCGGTGAACGGATCATATATGGTACCCGTGACCCTGGCGGCGCTGTCCGAGGCAAGGAGCTCCACGTGTAGATGCTCCATCACATGGTCTACCTCCACAGCGATGTTGATGTCGACCTGCCTATCATCGTCCTCCGCACGGGTGACATATGCCACCACCGCCCGGCCCGCGGAGTTGGTGGTTGCCTGGGTGGTCGACAGCTGCCCTCTCCTGTTGCCCGCTTCGAAGGCCTCGGCATCGAAGCTGACCACCGCGTCGGCGATGGGATCCCCGCTTTCATCGGTGACCGTCACCGTGATGCTGACGACCTGTCCTCCGCCTCCCGGTATGAACTCCGGACTCACTTCGGTGGAGACGAATATCTCCGTCGGGGGATCCACGGGTTCCTCATCGGGTTCTTCATCGGGATCCTCCATGCGCTCCTGCAGCTGGTCGAGTATTTTGGATCCATCGGGCCGCTTCACATCGTAGACCGCGTTGGCGGTGAAGCGCGCCATCTCCCCGCGGTTGATGTGGGTGCTGCTTTCGTAGGGGAGCTCAAGGGTCAGGCCCAGCCCATGGGCCAGCTCATCGTAACAGCCAGGCCAGGACATATCCTCGGCCTCATGATCGAGGATTCTGACCAGGATGGCCGCCCACTGCACCATCTGCAGGTTGTCTCCGGGTCCGTATGTACCGTCCCCGTGGCCCGCGATGAGGCCCTCCTTTGCGGCCAGGTTGATCCATCCCACGGCCCACTCGTGTGCTCCCATGCCGATATGTACATCGTCGAAGGCGGCAGGCCAGGACCGGGCCAGCTCTGCGTCCTGGGCATCGAAACCGACCAGGTAGGCGGCAACCTTGGCCGCCTCCGCCCGGGTCAGGTTGTCCTGCGGCCAGAACCTGTCGTCTCCCCGTCCCTCCAGGACTCCCAGCTCCACCATCTTCTCGATCGCCTCCCGGT
>PWUB01000167.1 GCA_003563755.1 Clostridia bacterium | reverse complement strand
TGGCACCCAGGTCGAGTTCCGCCACCTCCATGTCGGTCTTCAACAGCCGGTTGAGGTCGCGCAGGTGACGGGAGGGCCTCACCCCGAGCTCCCGGTCGAGCAGGCCAGTGATGAACCGAAAATGGGCCAGGGCATCTACCGTTCGGTCCTCCTCCACCAGGGCCTGCATGAAGCGGTGATGCAGATCCTCAGCCTCGAGTAAAGGCTCGACAGAGAAAGCCCTCTCGCAGATCCTGACGGTCTCAGCATGGTCACCTGCATCCCTCAGCAGCTCCACTAGCTGCAGCAGCCCGTCAATGTATATGCGGCGGTAGTAATATCTCGCGTGAAGAACCCAGGTCGCATAGGGGTGTTCGGGTAGATAGTCACCACCAAAGAAGGCGACGGCCTCGCGGTACCGCGCAATGGCTCCAGGGGGGTCGCTTTCCACCAGGGAATCCGCCTCTCGGCACAGGCGCGCCATCTCATGCAGATCAAACCAACAGCCCGGGCCCAGGTTGAGGCAGTAACCCCCCCGGGTGAAGGCTATGCTGAGGGGGCACTCACCGGAGGGCGACTCCTCCTCGAAGAGCCGCCTGAGGCGGTAGACCAGGTCCTGCAGGGCTGCCCTGGGATCGGCATTGTCCCCATCGGGCCAGAGGCTGTCAATGATGGTCTCGACCGGAACCGGCCTGCCCTCGTTGGTGAGCAGGTACTTGAACAGCTCCCATACCTTCCTGGACCGGCCCGCCTTCTCGGAGATCAGCACCTCTCCACTCCTCACCATGAACCTGCCGAGAGTGTGGATCTCCAGCTCATATGTGGATGTCATCCTGCTGCCGTCTTCCAAATCCAAATGCAGCACCCCGTTCAGGTGACCCGATGCGCGAATTGCCCCAGCCGCAAACCCTTCAGCCCTAGCCGGGGTCCTGTCGACCCGTGCGGGCATGTCCACCCCGAATCTGCGGGAACCGGCAGTGGGCTCACAGGCGACATGGACCCCTAACAATTGCATCGTACATTTGCAGCCCCATTGCAACCCCCATGGAATAGACCGACCAATTTGGGGCACGACCCGTCAGACCTGACGCACAGATGCCTCCGACACATGGGGGTCGACCCAGGGGAAGCCGCTGTGCGAACAGACCCAAGAACGTCCAGCCCCATTAACCCGCCTTTCACCCCCTGGATCCCGGGCCACCCGCCCCAATCCCCACTCCCGGAGGCACCCGGCCCTTACGCCTGCACCTGGATCTGGCAGTCCCGATCAACCCGGCGAAACGACATATTCCGGCAAAATATCTCTGCTATTCCAGTGTCCCTGCATTGTGTGGATTGAGGAAGCCAGGGCCAGTGCATACCGTCTTCTACTTCTTCGCGCAATGTCCTGCTCAATATCAGGTGTTTTCCGTAGGGTACTCCCCTCATGATGATGAAATCACATGGCAGTGACAGCTGTATGACACACCCCGCCGGGGCAATCGGGAGATTCGCACCACTCAATCAACGGCGAGCAGCAGCAGAACCTCTCCCGCCCTGTAGGGGAGCAGGACATCCCCCGGCGAAAGAGACCCCATCTCCCGGTATTCACCGTCGCCGTCATAGATCACGGGATCCAGGGCCACCAGGTACCCGGGGTCCTCTCCCGGGTTGTCCACCCTCAGGGTCAGGCATCGCTCCCCGGCACTCAAAGAGACGACCACCACCCGCTCATCGGGGGTGCCGTCGCCGTCCAGGTCCGTCACCGCTTCGGCTGCCGGCACCAGGCCTGCAACCACCTTATCGTCATCGATGCTCAGAAGGACCACCCGCGCCATCACACCGCCGCCTGCACCCATGACAGTCTCCAGATCACCGGTGCTGACGCCCGTAGCGAAGGTGAGCCGCGTCCCCCGGTAGTCGACCTCGATGAGCCTCTCTTTCGACGTCTGGCCGTACTCCATCAGCAGTACCGGATCCGAACATCCGATCCGGCGCCCCTCGACCAAATACATCCCCCGGCCCTCCCGGTCCAGGGCCAGGGTCAGAATCGAACATTCCAGCAGCTCACCGGCATCGCCCAGAAACAGTCCCTCCTCTATCTCGACCTGCACATCGTCTATCTGCACGTAGTGGGTGACGCCCTCCCGGCTGTACCGCGTCCTGTGCCCCTTGAGCACCCCGCCAACCCGCTCCCGGGTCACCTCGATGCAGTGGACCTCGAAGCCCCAGCCCCCGACGGTGGCCAGCCGGATCAGGTCCCCCAGCTCGAGTTCCTCCACTGCACCCGCGTCGCCGCAGACCCCCGGCAGACGATCCTCCTCAAGCTGGAGCGACTCGTGGACCAGGCTCCCCGGCGCGGTGCGGTGCACATAGGTGATCTCCCGTCCCCCCGCCCGGACATCTGTGACGGCCGCGGCCGCAACATCCCAGAAGCGGACGGCCACCCGGCCCCGGCCCTCACCGTCCAGGTGAACCGCCACCTCCGCTTCATGCGAGACCCACAGCTCCAGCTGTCCCTCGAGAAACTCGTCGTCCGGGGCCATGAAGGGCATGCCGTTGCACTCCCAGGTCACGGCGCCCTGCAGCTGAAGATCCAGCGACACCCACTCGCCGTCAACCTTCAACCTCCCCCGGGACAGGTTGTGGTCCTGCAGCATGCCCCGGTGGGAGCGGACCTCGGAGCCGGTCTCCACGTACCCGGCCCTGCCCTCCCCGTCCAGGTGCACGTA
>PWUB01000080.1 GCA_003563755.1 Clostridia bacterium | reverse complement strand
TCTCGCTGCAGAGAATCTCGCGAGTTTCGTCCAGCATCTTCCGCTCCGACGTGGCAAGGCCACGCCGCACATCTCGAACCGTCAGGTTGCGAACGACCTCAGCGACCTCGAAGATATCTCCCGTCTTGATCTTCTCGGTGTTTGCCCTGAATCGGCGGTTCCAGTTAGAAGACATCTTGGTCTGCTCTCCGCGCAGAAGCTCAAGGCATTCAGCCACTGCCTCCTCATCCACGACCTTGCGGAGACCCACGGTCTCAGCCTCTTCAACGGGTATCATGACCCGCATATCGCTAGCCTTCAGCGATACCTCGAGGTAATCACACTCGGTGTCCAAAACAGTGCGCTTCTCGATGCTCACCACCGTGCCGGATCCGTGACTCGGATATACCACTCTATCTCCGACTCGAAACTCCAAATTGGGACCCCCATCCAGTTACACTTTGTGAATCAGGAGATGAGGGATTCCTCCTGACCCTTAGAGTTTTTATCACTTAGATTATAACATATATCACACAATGAGGATATGTTATCGTCGGCAGCGGTGCCCAGGGGGATCAAACACGGACCGTACCCTCGCTAGCTGGGCCTCCGTCTCCTTCCGCGGGGCCTGCATATTACCTCCAGCAGCTCGGTATCGAAGAACTCCTTGGCGTGTGCCGGTTTCATGATGACAGCGGTGTCAGCACCCCCGCCGCTGCCCCCTAGTACAGCGATTTCCTTGTCGTGGGGCACCATGCCGGCATCGATGGCCATGGATCCAATTTCGAAGACCACCTTCATCCCCTGACCGAACATGCGCAGCGTAGCGGAAACGATTCCCCCGGGATAAAGCCCCCCGAACTTGCTCGTGATGGCCCGTTCGATGTTTGCGAACAGGTGAGTGGTTGTCAATATGCGGACGCCACGGTCCCGCAGCTCCTGGCGCTTCTCAGGACCCATCTCATCCTCTCCGGGTCCGCGAAATCCCACGTGATGGGTGACTGCGACCACGTTGAGGTCGCCCTCGGGCCAAATCTCCTCCTTTTCATCCAGGAGAACATCCACGGTGTATCCTGTGTTCGTTGCGACCACGAAGCTGCGAATGTCGATCTCCTTGGCCCGCATCAGAGCTCCGCGGACGGTGCCGCGCGTGCACTCCCGACCAGCATATTCCCACAGCATCACTATTCTCCTCCCTTCCCACTTCAAGGGTGTCAGTATGGTGATTTGTACGATCCTATTGTACCGATACCTTCCAACGCATGCAATTCTGAGTGCACGCGCCGGTGGGCTCTGTCTCTTCATAATTCGCCACCACGACGCAGGACGGGCTTGAGAGTCGGCACCCATTTACTCTAAAATCCTAGATGTGATCTCCTCCACTCGATATCATCACAGGGCACTGATACGATCGCGGTTCGGGCGGAGTAGTAGGGAGTGCGATGACTCGTGTTCAGCATACATAGCCTGACCTGTACCATGAGGAATCAAGCACCGGTGTGCATGGTATACGCTTCGGCATGAAGTTGAACTGGAGTTGGTGCTCTGAGCCTCGTCGGTTCATTCTGTGAAGATTGTTAGGAGGTCTGCCGAGATGCATGTCAGGATCCATGACGGTGACTTTTACAACCTCGATTGCATAAGCGGTTGCCGTGAGCACGTTCCCGATGACAGTATCGATCTGATAATCACCGACCCACCTTACGGCATAGACGGCCCCAATCTGCACAGGCACTACAACCGGGATGAATCCCACGTGGTCGATGGATACGTGGAAGTTCCCATGGAGCAGTACGGCAGCTTCACCCGCCAATGGGTTGCCCAGGCGGAGAGGATCCTCCGTCCGGGTGGGCAGATATACGTAGTATCTGGTTACACGAACCTCTACCATATCCTCGACAGTCTCAGAGATACCGACCTCCAGGAGGTCAACCACATCATTTGGAAGTACAATTTCGGAGTATATACTCGCAGGAAGTACGTATCCTCACACTATCACATCCTGTACTACGCCAAGCCCGGGGGGAATCGGGTTTTCAACACAGAGTGCCGTTATGGATTCGATGAACGGGATGACGAGGGCGGTTCCCTCAACTACCAGGACCGCGAGGATGTCTGGATCATCAACCGTGAGTACAAGCATGGACGGACCAAGAACAAGAACGAGCTCCCCCAGGAGCTCCTGGTGAAGATTCTCCAGTACAGCAGTAACGAGGGCGATCACGTCTGTGATCTGTTCTTGGGCGGCTTCTCCACGGCCCGGGTCGCGATCGGCCTCAACCGCAGGTGCACGGGTTTTGAGATATCCCAGAGTATCTTTCGGCACGGAATCAGCCAGGTAGAAGCCGTCCAACCCGGTGATCTCGTGGACACCCTCCGGGAGCCGGTGGGGAGCCTTCCCGAAAACTACGGCCAGCGATGGACCGAGGAGGAAGTAGGCTACCTCCTTTGCCGTTATCGTGAACTGAGAGCTCGCCCCATGCTCAAGAAGGAAGCCGTGAGCGTTCTCTGCAAGGAGTTGGGACGAGGTCGTTTCGGAATCCAGCGCATACTGCGGACCCATAAAGAATGAGAGAGAGTTGTGACCGCCCCGGCCAGCTCACTCCTTGTGACGTGTGCGGATACCTCTGCTGCCTACACGTCGATGGCCCCGATCAGATCCAGGATATTGCCTCGTCGAATGCGTGACGCTTCTTCCTCTGAAAGATTCAAACTGTGCAC
>PWUB01000104.1 GCA_003563755.1 Clostridia bacterium | reverse complement strand
TCCTGAAGCAGCTTTTCCATCACCGTGTGCAGGCGGCGCGCCCCGATGTTCTCCGTGTTGTCGTTTATGTCCTCGGATATCCGGGCTATCGCATCCAGGCCATCGTCGGTGAACTCAAGCTGCACTCCATCGGTGCGGAGAAGCTCGATATACTGGCGCACCAGGGAGCTCCTGGGCTCCACCAGGATCCTTCTGAGATCCTCACGGCTGAGGGAGCTCATCTCGACCCGGATGGGAAATCTACCCTGCAGCTCGGGAATCAGGTCAGAGGGTTTGCTGATGTGGAATGCTCCGGCGGAGATAAACAGCATGTGATCTGTCTTCACCGGCCCGTACTTCGTCATAACCGTCGTTCCCTCGACGATCGGCAGGATATCACGCTGCACGCCCTCACGTGATACGTCGGGCCCACCGCGCGCATCCTCGCCCACCACTTTGTCAAGCTCATCGATGAAGATGATGCCGTCGTTTTCCGCCCGATGCACGGCATTTCTCTGGACTTCATCGGCATCTATCAGCTTCTGGGCTTCCTCGTTGCCGAGGAGGGTTCTTGCTTCCCTGACGGTAACCCGACGCTTCTTCTTCTTTCCGGGAAGCATGCCCCCGAACATGTTCTGCAGGTTGATGCCGAGCTCTTCAACGCCTGAACCGCTGAAAACCTCCACCATGGGAGACGACTGTTCCTCTGTTTCGATCTCAATCTCGTGATCGTCGAGTTCGCCGCGTTCCAGCTTGGCTTTCACTTCCCTGCGGAGACGCCTCTGTTCATCGCGGGTCTCCTCGGTTTCTGAAGTATCCTCGATTTCGGCTGTCTCGCTGAACAGGGCCTCGAAGGGGTTGCGCGGAGCCTTGCTTCGCCCGACGGGCGCCAGGATATCGAGGAGCCTCCGGCGCGCCGCGCGATCAGCATCCTCGGCCACGTGCTCCATGGCCTCGGTCCTCTCCATTCGAACCGCAGTCTCTACCAGGTCCCGTACCATGGACTCGACGTCACGACCAACGTAGCCGACCTCGGTGAACTTGGTCGCCTCAACCTTGAGAAAAGGGGCCCTGACCAGGGTGGAAAGCCGCCTGGCAATCTCGGTCTTACCGACACCCGTTGGACCGATCATGAGGATGTTCTTGGGTAGTATTTCTTCGCGCAGGTCTTCCGGGACGAGGCTGCGTCGGTATCGGTTGCGGAGAGCCACCGCCACGGACCGCTTGGCATCGTCCTGTCCCACAATGTACTTGTCGAGTTCCTCGACAATGGCTCTGGGAGTCAGCTCACTCACAGTCTTATCGCCTCCCGGCACATGAAAACGCTTTCGGCCGTCATGCCCAGCATCAACCTGTATTCCTCTTCATAGATTCCACAATTATGCTGTCATTAGTATACACACATATCTCAGAGGCTGCTACGAGGGCCTCCCTGGCTATGTCCCTGGCCCCCAGGCTCGAGTGTTTCCTGAGCATCCGCGCCGCCGCAAGGGCGTACCCGGCTCCGGAACCAACGGCGGTGACTCCATCGTCGGGCTCGATCACTTCCCCGGCGCCGGATATGACAAGGAGTCCGTCGGAGTCCGCCACCACCAGCAGGGCCTCCAGCCTGCGAAGGATCCGGTCGGTACGCCATTCCTTCGCCAACTCCACCGCCGCCCGCTGCAGGTTACCGCGATACTGCTCAACTCTGCCCTCGAACTTGTCGAACAGGGTGATCGAGTCCGCCAGGGAACCAGCAAAACCGGCGAGGATCTGGTTGTCGTAGAGCCGGCGCACCTTTCGGGCCCCACGTTTCAGGACCAATTTGTCCCCTATGGTCACCTGGCCGTCGCCGGCGAGGGCGACTTCATCATCGTCGATCACTGCCACAATCGTCGTGCCCCTCATCATCACACATTCTCCTTTCGCGGGATCGCGGATGGAAGCGGTCGTAGACACGCCGCATATGAGCCGTGCTCACGTGGGTGTAGATCCCCGTGGTTGACAGGCTGGAATGCCCCAGCATCATCTGCACGCTTCGCAGGTCCGCACCGCCGTCCAACAGGTGGGTCGCAAAGGAATGCCTGAAGGTATGAGGACTACCTCGCCGGCCCGAACCGGTGACGTGCTTGTTCACCAGCCAGCGAACTCCCCTATCCGTCAGCCGGCCACCCCGATGGTTGAGATATAATCCAGGCCCCGCCCCGGCGGGATTCCTGCGGGCCAGTTCGGGACGCCCCCCCGAAAGGTAACGGTCGAGGGCGCTGCGAGCGTGAGTGCCGACCGGCACAATGCGTTCGCGGCCGCCTTTACCGTAAACGCGGAAAACACCGTCAGCGAGGTCGACTAAATCCGTGGTCAGGGCGACCAGCTCCGAAACGCGCATGCCGGTTGCATACAACATCTCCAGGATGCATCGATCCCTGAGGCCCTCGGGCGTACTATCATCGGGACCGTGAAGGATCTCCTCCACCTGGTCACGGTAGAAGAAGCGCGGCAGGCGCTTGGGCATCTTGGGTGACGAGAGGTATTCAAGTACGTTGTCCTCGACACACCCGGTCCCTACCAGGTAGCGCCAGAAGGACCTCAGGGCCGCCAGCTTCCGGTTCACGGTGCTGCGCGCGTAGCCCGAGGACAAGAGGTGCGCCAGGTACGCTCTCATGTCCCGTACATCCAGGTGGGCCACTTCGTCGGCGACACGGGCCGAGCTGTTGGGAAACGCATGCTGGAGCATGTGCT
>PWUB01000041.1 GCA_003563755.1 Clostridia bacterium | reverse complement strand
CTGTTCCTGCTGAGCGGATACATAGAGTGGATAGATGATGCCATCGCCATCACCCTGGCCGGCGTGGTCATTGCCATGCAGGTAGCGGCAACGATCATCACCCTCCTGGTGCACCATATGAAGGGGCACATCCACGAGATCAGGCAGGCCAACGAGAAGCTTCGGAGCATATCGATGATCGACGAGATGACCGGTGCGTACAACTATCGTTACTGCATGCAGCGCCTACAGGAGGAACTGGCCCAGGCGAGAAGGCATGATCGACACCTCGGGATCCTTATGATCGATGTGGATCACTTCAAGAACTACAACGACATAAACGGTCACCTCGCCGGAGACGCGGCGCTCAAACGCTTGACGGAGCTCTTCAATGAAAACGTCAGAACCTTCGACACCGTCGCCCGCTACGGTGGTGAGGAGTTCGTCATTATTGCCCCCGATACCGATCCGGTATCCCTGAAGACCCTCGCTGATCGGCTCTGTGAGATTGTGGCGGATGAACCCTTCGGGGGCGTTGAGGGGCAGCCCGGCGGGGCGCTCACCGTTTCCATCGGCTGCTCTTCCCACCCGACCTGGGCGGACAGCGCCGACGAGCTGCTCCGGCAGTCGGATCATGCCCTCTACCACGCGAAGCAGCAGGGCGGCGACCGAGCCGAATCATACAACGATGTGCCCACGGCAGCGTTGAGCAGAAATCGCGAGGAAATCGCCGTCCTGGCGGCAGTCAACACTCTGATGCGGATCATCTCCGGCAGGGACGGTTACACGTACGGGCATTCGAGGCGCGTCATGAAGTACAGCCGCCAGATAGGGGAAGAGCTCGGGTTCGACGAGGAGAGCATGCGCACCCTCCAGTGGGCGGCACTGGTCCATGATCTCGGAAAGATAGAGCTCTCCCGGAGTCTCTTGACCAAGCCAGGTGATCTCGACGACTACGAGTGGATGCACATCCAGCGCCACCCCGAGATATCGGCCCAGATAATCGAGCCGATCATAGACAGGATGGGAGAGATAGCGAAGGCGGTAAGGGCCCATCATGAGCGCTACGACGGAAGCGGCTATCCAAAGGGAATGAGGGGTGAAGCGATCCCCTTGATCGCGAGAATCCTGGCGGTGGCCGACGCCATCGATGCCATGGGATCGGAGCGTCCGTACCGGGATGGTCTGGACATGGACCAGATAGTCAATGAGCTCGCCGAGGGCAAGGGGCGCCAGTTCGATCCCGAGATCGCTGATATCGCCATACGGATCTTCGGTGAGGATGACGACCCTGACTCAAACCGCGACAGGACTTAGGATCTCTTGTGGTCCATGCCTCCTGCCCTGTGTTCTCGATCGTCACCTACACGTTGGAGCCCTACCGGGCTGCACCCCCCCATCGGTGTTTCGCTGCTGCGCCGGCCGCAGTGATCAGATCCACGGTCGCCAGTACCAGGCCTCACCCCTGGCTTCAGCACGACCCAGGGCCGGGAATGGGAAATGAAACGCGAGGATGACGGCAGCGTCACGAGATGCCAACTCGAGCAGCTCCCTCCTGGTCTGAAGCGCCTGCTTCGGACACAAGTCGACCGCCATGTGCCAGTCGACACGCTCCAGATGGACGGGATGAACCAGGGAATCAGAGACATAGAGCATGCGGTCTGCTCCTGATTCCACCAGTACGGCCATGTGTCCAGGTGTGTGCCCCGGAGCCGAGAGCGCCCGGACGCCGGGGACGATCTCAGCCTCACCGTCGATGAGATGTACCTGGTCCTCGATGGGAGGTAGGTTCTCGTAAGCGCAGTCCAGGAGCACTTCCCTCAGGTCTTTGGGTACGTTGAGCTTGCTCAGCCCCTGTTCTGCGCGATGCGATGTCCAGAACTCCCACTCGTCACGCTGCATCACGAAACGGGCGTTGACAAAGGCGGACCTGCCTCGGTCGATGATGTTGCCGCCGATGTGATCCGGGTGCCCGTGGGTGAGGATGACGGTGTCAATCTCATCGGGGGAGATCCCAGCGATCCTCAGGTTATCCTGGAGATGTCCGCTGTTCGGGTCAAGGCCCTCACCGGCCCCGGTATCGATCAACACCGTGTGATCGCCGGTGTTGATGACGCAGCAGGTGTAGTCACTTTCCCATTCGCCCCACGTGTTCGGATCCAGACCCTGGTCGGCGAGCACGCGACCTAACTCTGCTTCGGGGGCATTGGCGACAATCAGGGGCGCCGGATCAGTGTAGACGTGCGAGCCGTCGCTAATTGCTGTGCATTCAAGATCTCCGATGCAGAATGAGAACGACCGATTTCCCATGATCAGTCTCCCTTCTCATGTTCGCAGAACGTACGGATGCCGAGGGACCGCCTTCGCTCGTGGACTCCCTGATTGCCCGCCCTGACACCTTGCAGGTTCACGTCCCAGCGACTTTGAACAGGTGTGCTCGCTGCGGGTTGGGTGCAGGAAAAAAAGCCCTGCAGTGGACGGAACCGTCTTACTGGTATTGCACAGGCACATCCGGAATCCTGCTGGGTCACCCCCTTTTCTCAGGAGAGAGGGACGCGATGGAAGTTTATCGGCAGGCAATATACGGCATTAGCTCCGAGGGGTAGCGGTGTTGGTGGTGCTTCCGGATGATGGGTGCACGCTGTGAATCCCGTGGGGGGAGGACTTGGGCGGTACAAGAGAGACCGCTGCGCCTGCGAAGTCCCGTTTGATGAGCCCCGGTGCTGGATGGACAGG
>PWUB01000209.1 GCA_003563755.1 Clostridia bacterium | reverse complement strand
CAGCGGGTACAGAATCCCGCCGCTTTCGATCGTACCGCCGTGGTCTGGGTGATCATCCCGCAGGAGCTTTGCGGCGAAGTGCGTGCGATTCGAAGGGGGTTGCCGGACTCGTGAGAGACGAGGACGTGATAATCTGCCGCTGTGAGGACATAACCCTGGCCGAGGTGAGAGCAGCTCTCGGTGAGGGATTCACGGATTTCGAGGAGTTGAAGCGCCTTCTCAGGTGTACCATGGGGCTCTGCCAGGGACGTACCTGCCGCGAGCTGATCCTCAAGGAGATATCCAGTTTCCGCGGTGTGCCGCCGGAGCAGGTGGAGGTTCCCGTTCATCGTCCACCGACGACCCCCGTCAGGCTCAGGGACCTCGCTGATGCTTACCGCAAACGCAAAAAGGGGGATGATCATGGGTGATACCGCGAGCGCGGTCATAATCGGGGGCGGCATAGTGGGGTGTGCCACCGCGTACGAGCTGGCGCGTGTGGGAATGGAGGAGGTGGTCCTCGTGGAGAAGGATTACCTCACCGCCGGGTCGACCGGCCGTTGCGGAGCCGGGGTCAGGCAGCAGTGGGGCCTTGAGATGAACGTCCGGCTCTCCCGACACAGCTGTAGGATGCTTGAGACCCTCGAGGAGTACCTGGATTATCCCCACAGCGTCGAGTTCAAGCAGGGTGGGTACCTCATACTGGCCTTCTCGGAGAAGCTGATGGAGCAGTTCCGAAAGAACGTAACCCTGCAGAACCGATTGGGAACACCCTCCCGGCTGGTTAGCCCCGGGGAGGCACGGGAGATCGTACCGCATCTCACTGCCGAGAACCTGGTCGGCGCCACCTTCTGTCCGGAGGACGGACATGCAAATCCCTTCCACACCACCATGGCGTATGCCCGGGCGGCCAGGCGTCTCGGGGTGGACATCCGTACCCACACCAGAGCCACAGCCATTTCCCTCCGGGGTGATCGGGTGGTTGGAGTCCATACAGACCGTGGGTTCATATCGACGGAGATCGTCTTCAACGCTGCCGGACCCTACTCCGCCCGGGTGGCGGAGATGGTGGGTGTGCAGATTCCTGTCTACTCAGAGCGTCACCAGATACTGGTGACGGAGCCCGTTGAACCATTTCAGACACCGATGGTGATCTCCTTCGAATACGGCATGTACTGCCAGCAGACGCCCCACGGCAGCTTCGTCATGGGTCTCGGCGATCCGTCTGAACCCCGGGGCATCAACATGCAGGCCACGTGGGAGTTCGCCGAGGAGGTTGCCCACAAGGCGCTGGGGATGATGCCCGCGCTCGGCGGGCTCAGGGTGGTGCGGCAGTGGTCCGGCCCGTACAACATAACTCCCGATGCCCAGCCGATCCTCGGGGGCGTCCCGGGGTTGGACGGATATTTCATGGCCGTCGGCTTCAGCGGTCACGGTTTCATGGTGGCACCGATGACCGCGAGGCTCATGGCCCAGATGATCCTGGGTGAGCCCATGGATATGGACGTCAGTATGCTTCACCTGGAGCGGTTCGACCGGGGAGAACTGATCCGCGAACCGAACGTGGTGTGAGTATTTCGCAGCCTCGGTGGAAGGATGACGGAGGCGATATGTAGAAGGCTTTTCTTAAGGAGGATGGTGATCCCTTCCTGGAGAGGAGATGATGCGTTTGCGGCTGGCGGTGAACGAAGATAACTGCTCAGGATGCCGGGTGTGCGAGCTGGTGTGCGCCCTTGAGAACTTCGGTGAGAACAACCCCAAGCTGGCACGAATACGGGTGAGCGGCAAGTTTCCTTCGCCGGGAAAGTACGCTATAGCCTACTGCACTCAATGCGGCGTGTGTGCTGATGTGTGCCCGGTGCAAGCCATTCACGAGCGTGATGGCGGCTACTACGAGATCGATGAGGACGAGTGCATCGGGTGTTTCACCTGCGTAGAGGAGTGTCCGCAGGAGGCCATCTTCACCCACGAGTCCATGGATGCACCCTTCAAATGCATCGACTGCGGCGTGTGCGTTGATCTGTGTCCGCGCAACGCCATCTACGATGCGGATGATCCCGAAAAGACCATGTACAAGGAATTCGAGGAGGTGTAGGGGATGCTGTACGGATATGCTGGTCGCATATTGTACGTGGATGTGACCGATGGATCCTACCGGGTCGAGGAGACACCGGAAGAGATGGCGAGGGAGTTCATCGGGTCCCGGGGCTTCGGCTCCAAGCTCCTGTGGGATGAGCTGAAACCCGATGTGAAGCCCCTCGATCCCGAGAACGTGGTCATCATGGCAGCGGGCCCCCTGTCGGGTGTGTTTCTGCCCTCCTCGGGAAAGATATCATTTCACACCAAGTCACCCGCCACCGGCGGGTACGCTGACAGTAATATGGGCGGCCACCTGTCCACGGAGCTCAAGCAGGCGGGCTACGATGCGGTGGTGATCACCGGCAGGGCGGCTGAGCCCTCATACCTGGTCCTCGACGATGACGAGGTGGAGGTCCGCCCCGCCGGGGAGCTGTGGGGCCAGGGCTGCTTCAGCAGCGAGGTGCATCTCAAAGACGAGCTGGGGGAGGAGTTCCAGGTGGCCGTCATCGGCCCCGCCGGAGAGAACCTGGTGAACTTCGCCTGTATAGGCCACGACTACGGGCGCCAGGCCGGTCGCTGCGGGGTGGGAGCCGTAATGGGCTCCAAGAACCTCAAGGCAGTCGCCGTCCGGGGCAGCAAGTCCATCCCCATCGCCGATGT
>PWUB01000222.1 GCA_003563755.1 Clostridia bacterium | reverse complement strand
TATGGGGACGATTATGGGAAGATACGCACTCAGGGTGGTGGGTAGCTCGTCCTCACGGCCCTTGTCAACGAAGGATTCTCCCACGAACTCCCGCGACGGCGGCGATTGCCCCCGGGCTCCCACCGTGGATGACCCGGTGATCATGTTAACTATCACTCCTATGAGGAAGGGAAGGACGATCGTCGGCACCCCGGCATCGACCACCATGCCGGCGACGTAGTCCACGGCGGGGGTTCCCTTGAGGATGTAGCTGAGGGAGCCTCCCAGGCCCGTCACGGCGAATATCATCGCGGACGTGGTCAGGCCCTTTTGCACCCACTTGCTGACGGCATCCTTCTTCTGGGATCCCCGGGCCTGTCTGACGGCCAGCCAGAGTCCCAGGGTCAGGGCCACCACCGGCCACCCCAGGTATGTCATCGCCCGGGTGATGCCGTTGCCCCCGGGCCAGAGGATCGCAGCAACGCTGTGCCCAGCTATGAGAACTATGGGGACGATTATGGGAAGATACGCACTCAGGGTGGTGGGTAGCTCGTCCTCACGGCCCTTGTCAACGAAGGATTCTCCCACGAACTCCCGCGACGGCGGCGATTGCACCCGGGCTCCCACCGTGATCGCCCAGAGCCAACAGGCGAGAGCCCCGAAGAAGCTCGCCAGGGCGCCGTAGAGTATGACGAGGCCGATATCGGCACCCAGAACGGCCGCGGCAGCAAGGGGTCCCGGGGTGGGCGGAACCACGGCGTGGGTCAGCTGCATAGCGCCCACCAGGCCGGAGGACATGAGTCCCATCGACGTGCCGAACTCCAGGGCCGCCGAGTGCACGAGGGGATTGACGATCACGTACGCCACATCACCGAATATGGCGATGCCCAGAACGAAACCGGTGAAGGTGAGGGCGAGGGGCATCTTCGCCCGCCCGATGAGATTGATCATGCTCAGGGTGATCCGCTCCACCGCCCCCGTGTTCTTCATGGCCTCGGCCATGATGGAACCCAGGACGATGACCACACCGATACTGCCGAGGGTGCTTCCAAAGCCAGCGTGAAAAGCCTCGATGAAAGCACCCCTGTCGACGCCCGGTATCAGGCCGAAGAGGAGTATGGGAACGAGCAGCGCCAAGAACACGTGCCACCGGTACTTGCTGATCAGCACGAGAAGAAGAACTATTATTGCAGCAAAGCCGACGAGGGCTGCGATGGGATCTGTGATGACGGACAAGGGTCCCGCTCCTTTCGCACAGCCTTGTGGGGAAACTCCGGCTCAGTACTGACGTCTCACCGAGCCCGCAAGGAGCCAGAGGCCCCACGCTATCAGTACCACCGGCCAGTGCCGCCAGAATTCGGCACCGGGGGCGACGTATCCGAACTCCACGAGGACCAGAAAACCCGAGAACCCGAGGGAGGCCAGGGCAACCCACAGCGACCAGCGGACAGACCTACCCATGACTGCCTCCACCAGGTACACAACAGAAAAGGCGAGACCAAACAGCAAGAAGGAAAGCGGTGCGCGCACCCAACTCGCATAGCTGTCCGCCACGCTGTTGAAGATCGCCAGGGCAGAAAGGAGGCTTCCCACGACCAGCAGGCTGCGCCTGTAACCCATCAACACATAGCCCGCTAAGCAGGCGACTCCCAGAAGCAGCAGGAAGGTATCACCGGCAAACAAGCCACTCGTGATGATGAAGGTAACGACACCCGCCACGATCAACCCCACACCCAGTCTCTTGGTATCCATGGTTCATCATCTCCAGCACATAGTTGAGTTCACACACAATGTTATACGATTTGAACCCAGACAGTACATGACCGCGGTTGCAGACGGGAATGATATATGTTAATTTGTAAGTACAGACTTACAGAGGAGGCGAGCAACGATGAACGACCAGCTCATGCGGAGGCTCGAGAGGCTGGAACAGGAGATCGCCGGTCTCAGGAAGGCGGCAGTTGATGAGGCGAACGCTGGCGATCCAGGGAGTCCGTCCGGCGAGGATCATGAGACCCTCCTCGACCCCCTGCGGGATCAAATGCAGCGCGACGGTGCCGAAATGGGGGTCGTCCTGGCCGGTATACTGCATCCAAACGGCAGAGAGCAGTCCTGGGTTAGCATACGGACCGGAGAGGATGACGGGGTGGCCCCCGAGGAGCTGGCGGACCTCGTCGTTCCCTTCAGCAGTCCCCAGCGTGTGGCCCTCATGAAAGCCCTCATCGGGGGCAGCCTCACCGCATCCGAGTTGGAGGAGGCCACCGGGCAGACAGGAGGACAGATGTATCACCACCTGCGTGAGCTGAAGCACGCGGCCCTGGTGAAGCAGGACGCCAGGGGACAATACCGTCTGACCCGCCTCGGATCCATCGAATACCTGGCCCTAGGCCTGGTAGCCACAACGCGCAGAAATGCCCGGGAAGCCGGGATAGAGAACTGACGCCCACTGCCACTCCGGTCGGGGGGACGCCGGGGTGGCATTCATCTCGGATCGCCAGTGGACCTGATCAGGACTAACACGCCGGCCCCTACGAGGACCAGCGGCCAGATGTAGTGTCGGAGTCCCAGCGCACCGGCGTATACCCCGCCCCAGTACACGGCCAGGAACCCGCCAAGGTAGAGAGCCCAGCGCCCCCTGCGGGCCACGATGTGCTCGATGGCCCATATTGCTAAAAAGGCCAGCGCCAGCGGCAAAAGCACCGAGACTTCACCCGGGTATCTTCCGGACACCACGGAGGAGGCCGCAGGCACTCCGGTGAGCGCTCCTGCCACCAGCCACACCGTGCGGTGCCCGGAGAGAAAGTACGCCGTGATGAAGCCCACCGACAGGGCGACCATGAGGAGCTCCCCCGATGAGGTCTCCGGGCATTCGGATAGAAGCACCGATCCCAACACCACCAGGATCACGCCCCAGACCTTCCTGGTCACACCAGCACCTCCCCCAACGCCCGGCGGTGCCCCGGGCGGCATCATAGACCGCCTCCCGGGCCCGTGTACTCACTCACCGGCTCCCCCTATCCTACGAGATGCAGCGCGGTCTGACGCGCATGGAGGTAGTGCACCTCACCGCCGGTGAAGGCTATGTCCTGCTCCAGCGCTATCCTGACCTCCTGGTCCTCCCACTCGGAAACCTCACAGGTGACGTTGAGCTCCATGGAATGGCAGGTGTCATCGAAAAGCTCGTAGTCTCCGCGGCCAGCAACACCCTCCTGCATGTCCCACAGGCCGATGGTGGGACCGGCGCCGTGCCCGTGGTAGCCGATGGGATGGGTGTAGATCATGGCTTTCAACCCCTCATCCCGTGCCCCCTGCAGGGTGGCGGCCAGGATCTCGTTGCCGGTCCGCCCGGCGACGTATTCTCGGGCGTGAATATCCTGCAGCCGGTTGCCGGCCGCGAAGGCCTCCCGCACTCCCTCGGGCGCCTCGGTTTCCCCATGCCGGAGCACGTAGGCCATCTGCTGAGTGTCCGTGCAAAGCCCCAGGTAGCGGAGCCCCACATCACAGTGCAGAAGATCACCGGGCATGATCAGCGTCCTCGCCCCTTCCTGCCTGAACTTCAACCCGGGAGCCTGGATGCTCACCGACGGCTGGAACCAGGCGGACATGCCCATATCCCATATCCGCTGCCGGAACCACCAGACTACATCCTGGGTTGTGGTGACCCCGGGATGGATCACGCGCGAAGAGAACGCATCGGCGATGATGGCGTGGGCGAGTTCGACGATCCGGGAGTAGGCCGCCAGCTCACCAGGGAGGCGCCGCTCCAGCCACCCCACGCACAGGCGCTCCGCCCCCTTTGTCCTCGCCGCGTACTCGGACCCCAGGGCCTGCATCATCTGGCAGTGCTCGCCGTGGGTCAGACCGTCTCCGAAGGCAAAGGTCTCGGAAACGTTCACGCCTATGCGGCGCGGGTCCCTCTCCCTCACGAGCCTGCCCAGGCAGGCCCACTGTTCCTCTTCCTCCGGGTTCCATACCCCCTCGTACAGATCCTCTATCCCGTACCGGGAGAGGATCAACCTCTCAAACTCACCGTCTGCACCCAGGTGAAAGAGGAGGATCGTACGTCTTCTCGCCGATAGCATCCTGGCGGGAAGCAGCGTCATGGTGACCGGATCCTCGTTGTACTCGCGGGCGACGACCACCCACATGTCGAAACCCTCGCGGTTCATCATCTCCGGCAGCACCTTCTCGAGGCGCTCCCCGAGCCATCGATCCCTGACCTCGGCCCTTTCCCGCAGCGGCAGAACGGAGTAACTGGTACAATCAGCCATCTGTGAACCCCCTATCGGATAATGCTGGACTCGCCTAGCTTCGACCTGTCGCCGACCCTTCCTGCCCCCCCAGGGGTCGGCGCATCATCATGGCACAGCCCTCGTGCATGCCGAACCGCTCGTAAAACGGCACCACGTCCGGATCACACACCACGTCGACCATGCCCATGTGCTCCAGTTTAGCGAGCATGCGACGGACCAGCTCCGTACCTATGCCCCTGCCCCGGTACTCGACACGCACCTCGAGAAGCGGTATGAACGATGCCAGGGTTCCGTCGGAGATGGCGTTTATGAAGCCGATGACCCGATCGCCTTCACTATCGAGGGCCAGGACAACGTGATCGCTGCCCTCGAGAATCTCCAGGTGCTCACCCGGAGTGGGCGGATGAAGCCAGCCCTCGAAAAACCCCCGCAGATCGTCTGCACTCACACCTCGGAGATCATCGCTGTAGTGTACCATGCGAACCCTCCTTTCTCATCACCACTTCCGTCCCACCACTGGCAATTCCTGCTCACCCGGGGTACTGTGGGAGAGGACTGGCATGTAACCCTTCGGGTAACGTATAATGTTGTTACTTGATAGTGGAGTCATTCTTTGCTAATAGAAGTGAGGACTGTCATATGAAGTCATATCGACCGCAGGTGATGTTGCTGTCCGGGTCGCTGTTGTTGGTGATGCTGGGATTCGGCATCGTCATTCCGCTTCTCCCCTTCGTTGCTCGCGAGATGGGCGCCTCGTCCCTGGACATGGGACTCATGGTTTCCGTCTGGGCCGCTGCCCAGTTCCTGGTCGCCCCGCGCTGGGGCACCTTTTCCGACAGGGCCGGCCGCAGGCCGGCGATGATACTCGGGCTCTTGGGCTTCAGCCTGGCCTTCATCCTCATGGGGTTTGCGACCCGGCTGTGGATGCTGTATGCTGCCCGGCTCATCGGCGGCCTGCTTTCAGCGTCGACGGTGCCGTCCGCCAAGGCCTATGCCGCTGATATAACCCCCAGGGAAGACCGCGGTGTGAGCATGGGGCTGTTGGGAGCCGCCTTCGGGTTGGGCTTCATGCTGGGCCCCGCCATCGGCGGCCTGATGGCGCCCCTGGGGGTGCGGTTCACGTTCTTCGCCGCGGGCGCCGGCGGCCTGATCACCGCGCTGGTAGTCTACCTCCTGCTGCCGGAACCGGAAGTGCGCACCGCCAGCACCTCCGGAGTCTCCGCCATCACCGCGGTCGTCGAGGCGGTGAAAAAACCCTACGCGGTGCTGTACTGGACGCCCTTCGTGATGACCTTCGCAGGGTCGTCCCTGTTCAGCATGATGGGATTCTTCCTCATGGATAAGTTTGCGGCGACCGAATCCCTGGTGGGAGCAGCCTTCACCGTCAGCGGTGCCATGGGCGTCCTCACCCAGGGGGTACTCATCACGGCGGCCATCAGGCTCCTCGGCGAAGTGCAGCTGCTGCGGCTCAGCATGCTGCTGTCCGCGATCGGCTTCCTTATGTACACTTTCGCACCCAGCATGCCCGTCATCTTCGTGTGTGTCGCCTTCATCAGTCTCGGGATGGGCCTGGGAAGGCCGGTCATGACATCGCTTCTGTCAAACGCCACCGACATGGGCCAGGGGATCACCATGGGGATGCAGACCTCCTTCGACTCCCTCGGCCGCACCCTCGGGCCCCTGTGGGCCGGGCTGCTATACAACCTGAGCATCGAGGCTCCGTATCTTTCGTCGGCTCTCGTGTTCCTGGCGGGCCTGGTCTACTTAGAAGGCAGGCGCAGGGTTCTCATGCAGGTTGAGGTTGTGCGCCCGGCGCCGACGGGTGGCCATGCACCGGCCCCCTCACACCACGACGGAAGCCCAGAAGACTGACTTCACCGCCGGTGGGCGCGGGTGAGACCCGCCTCCTCCGCCGCATCGAGGGCCTCGGCGAATTCGGACGCCGCCAGCCGTCTGCCCAGGAGTGGATGCTCCCGTGCCCGGTAGGCGGGGTAGTACTGGGCCATGACATTCACAAAGGTATCCGCTGACACCTCCTCGGCCAAGAACGCGAAGGCTTCCCGGGTGCCAGCCAGGTCGCCGGGCAATACAAGGTGGCGCACCAGCAGACCGCTGACCGCCAGTCCGCGGTCATCCAGCACCAGGTCACCGACCTGCCGGTGCATCTCCAGGATCGCGGCCCGGTTGATCCGGGGGTACTGCCGCGCCCCGGACAGTTTCTCCGCCACATCGGGATCCTGGTACTTGAGATCGGGCATGTAGATATCGATCAGCCCATCGAGCAGCTCTAGCCCCCGCAGGGAATCGAACCCTCCCGTGTTGTACACCACCGGCAGGTCAAGGCCCCGCGGCACCGCCCGGGCGAGAGCGGCGATGATCTGGGGTATGATGTGGCTCGGGCTCACCAGGTTAATATTGTGACAGCCGCGTCTCTGCAAAGACAGCATGATGTCTGCCAGCTCCGAGACGGAGACCTCCCGTCCCAGCATGTAGTGGCTGGTCTCGTAGTTCTGGCAGAATATGCAGCGCAGGTTGCATCCGGCGAAGAATATGGTTCCCGACCCCCTGGTGCCGCTCAACGGGGCCTCTTCCCCGGGGTGGGGACCGTAGCTGGCAACCACTGCCCTCTCCCCCGTCTTGCAGAAGCCGAGTTCCCCCTCGCGGCGGTTCACACCGCAGTCCCTGGCACACAGCCGGCAGTCCTTCAGTTCCTCCCATGCACGACTCACCCGGTCTCGCCACTCTCGCCCGGTCAAGCTCTCATATCTTGCAGTCATCTTCAGTATCACCTCCTCGGCTCCCCTGCCTAAGACTCTAGCGGCCCAGCGACCCCGCGCGCGTAAGTTTCCCCTCTCCCCATGCCCCTAACCTTTCCCCGGCATCATGCATCTCGGAGCATAAAGCTCAGGGGGACGGTCAGCAGCAGGCTGACCGCCATCACACAGAACATCGGCTGCAGCCCGAAGGCGTCGGCGATCACTCCGAGAAGCAGCGGCGCGAGGCCCGATGCCGCGAGGGTGACCGTGTAATATAGAGCGTAGCCGCGGCTCCGGCGGTGCTCGACGGTAACCTGGGGCACCAGGGCGTACAGGACGGACGAGGTCCCGTTGAGAAAGACACCCAGAAGTACCATCATGGGCGCCACCCATCCGCCCTGGCTGTAAAGGAAGCCGACTATACCCAGCGACGTCAGGATCTCGGTGTACATGACGGCGCTCCGTCGTCCTGTGATGTCCGCCAGGGGCCCGCAGACGAGTTTTCCCGCTGCGCCTCCTGCCGCCAGCAGGCCGAGGAATCCGCCGAGGGCGGCCTGGGAGAAACCCTTGTCAAGGAGAAGGAAGGAGGCAAACACCGCCACCCCCGAACGGGACAGGGAGTCGATGATACCCACCAGGTGCAGGGAGCCGAAGGACCACCAGTTGAGTACACCCCAGCCGCCGACCTGCTCCCGGTCGTGCCCCTCTGTTGGAGCTGTCTCCTCTGCAACCTCCTCGCCATCCCCGGGCGAAGATGCCTTCATGCGGTGCAGAGCCAGGGCCACCACCACCCCGGCGCTGCCGATGGCCAGGAGGGCGGCGCGCCAGCCGTACAGGTGGGCGATGAAGGCGGCAGCAATGGGAAGGACGGTCTTACCGACATCTCCGGCGAAGTTGAAAATCGCTATGTAGGTTCCCATCCGCCCTTCGGGGGCCCTCCTCGATACGAGGGAGCTGCTCACCGGGTGCGAGGACGCAGCACCCGCTCCGGACGCAAAGACCACGGCAAGAAAGGAGGGGTAGGACCAGGTGAGAGCCATCAACGCCATGCCGAGGGCAAAGACGGTCGTTCCCAGGGTCAGTACGGTCAGGTCGCCGATCCGCTCCGCCAGCATTCCGAAGGGGATCCCCAGGCTCGACTGTAGGGCATTCATGAGAGTCTTTATCACGCCCGCCCCCGTGTAGCTCAGCCCGAAGTCGACGGCGATGAGGGGAAGTAGTGGGTAGAGGCTCCACGAGTAACCGTCGTTGAGAAAGTGATGTATTGAACAGCGCCACAGCTCCCTGATGTATCCGGGATCCTCCCTGGATGCGGGACTGTCTCTCCCAATAGACCTCACCTGTCGCACCTCTCTCGCAGCTGACTCCTTCCGATGCCTTCTCCGTGCCCGGGTCGATACCTCCTACATCCCATCGGTCCGATCATCCCTGAGAGCCCAGAGAGCGAGCCGGATACGCCTCACTGTGCCGTCACTGATGCAGGTGTCGCATTTCGGGGTGATGATCATCTAGGAGATACCCTGGTACTGCCCGCGTGGTCGTGGTGTTGATCCTCCCCGAGCTGCTGGTCTGCCCTGGTCTGCCCGGCTTGATCGGCGAAAAGATCAACTGCCGGCTGCCCAGGAGCGGCAGGGCTGTCTCGAATCCGGGGTGCAAGCACTCCATAAGCGGTAGGATTTGCCCCCTTGCCGTGATGCGCGCCCCCGCTCTGGGGGTGCAGATTCGCAGCATCGTTGATAAAATGAATGCCCGGCCTTTCTCTAGTCTGCGTCGTTTTAGCATTGGTGGTTCGAAGGAGCGGAGCGAATGGAAACCCTGCGAGGTCTGCGGCAGTACATCCGAACGGGCGACCTGGTGGTCATAGCCGTCCTCGTCATCCTGACGGTGGGTGCTAGCGTGGTTATGTGGTATCCGGCGGTCCGGGCTGCCTCGCAGGAAGCCTCGTACCTGCAGGTACGCTCACTGGATCCCCGCACCGGGTCGCGCATCGTGCTGCGGGTGGACCTGCCGGCCGAAGAGACTCATCAGATTGACGGTGAGCACGGTCACATCACGGTGGAAGTGTCGGGCTACCGCACGCGGGTCGTCGCTGCCGACTGCCCCGACCAAGTGTGTGTCCACACGGGATGGCTGGGGCCCGTAGTCAACCGGTCCATATGTGTACCGAACCGGCTGGTGCTGGAGCTGATGGTGGAAGATGAAGACCGGGGAATGGATGAGATCATCCGCTGATCGTGGTGTCACCGTCCGACGGCGGCAGTGAGGGCCTTCTGCACTGCAGATATCAGGGCACGGCTGGTCAGGGTGGCTCCCGAAAGGGCGTCCAACTGAAGGTCCTGCTCGCGGACTATCCGCTGGGCCATGGTGTCCACGGTGGCCTGGAAGGGTTCACCGTGTCCCACCACCTTCACGCGCTGAATGGCCCCGCGGCGGATTTCGACCTCCACGTAAACACGACCCCCGTAGCCCTGGCTCCAACCTTATAGACTCCATCGCTGAGGCATGACATGTCAAAAGGTCCATCATGATCGACGGTCCAGAGGGTCCTGCTGACCGCATCGGTCCGGGACGTTATCCGTGCCGCTGGTGACAAGGAAGATAAGCTTCTTCAAAAACTCAGACTGCTTCTGGCCGCCAAGGAGGACGAGGAAGACGACAAGGATAAGAAGCGTCGGAGGAAGCCCAGGCACCGTGATGAGTAAGATAGCCAGGGACATGCTCCCCTGAAGTGGGGAATCGAGCCCCAGAGGCCCCGCTCCCTGGGTGTGAGTCACTACCGGCCTCACCAGCGGCAGTAGCGCTATCGACTCGAGGCGGCGGGATCCAGGTGGTGATGTGCAGCATCCGGGACCTATCGGTTGCCAGGAATGATCTTTATCCTAGTGGACGTCTTGTGCTCAGGCACCCGGCTGTGCACTGCATCCTGGGCCGGCGAGAGTCTTCCCAGGGAAATACAGAGGTTAGGGGATTATGAGCGAGTCAAATGACGCCGATCTGAACCGTCTCATAACATCACTCGTGATGTCGGACCTTGCCGTGGCGAGTGTGATCAATGCCGTGGCCGACAAGATCGATGCAATGTCCTTTGAAGAGGACCGCTCGCTGGAAGCGCTCCGTGATCTCCGCGAGCTCGTAAGTGGAATCTTGAGATACAATTCGCAACGGGAATCGCTGCGTTACGAGGCTATCAGCAGTCTCGTTTCAGGCTCTCGGATCCAACCGTCATCACCAGGGTCTTCGTGAGGGGTAAGGTTCGCAGACCCGAGGCGGACTAAGAACAGGGCGGTGTTGCCTCATCGATAGCGGGCGATTCCTTATCAACGTCCATTGCCTCTATCCGCTCCCTGCGAAGACGCATCCCCCGTACAATCCACCACATAACGCACACGAGCACTATCCCACCCATCAGCGCATAGGGCACCCCCCGTAGGTCCACGATGTGAAAGGGGCTCAGGAACTCGTCAGGATCGAGCTCGGCCATGTATGCCAGCAGCACCGGAGCAAACTCGTCGAAGG
>PWUB01000341.1 GCA_003563755.1 Clostridia bacterium | reverse complement strand
TCTACGAAGCTGTCGGTGTGGCAGTAGCCGGCCAGTATGCCAATATCGGCACTGTCACCGGCACACCCCCTGTGGGGCCAGATGTAAGCGACACAGACCCGTCACACTACTTCGGCTCCGACCCTAGCATTGATCTAGAGAAGAATGTTTGGGATGGGGAAGACTGGCATGATGCCGACGACCCAACCGGGCCCGACCTCTCGGGTTCGGTGAACCCCGTTATCTTCCGCTTCGTGATCACCAACGACGGGAGTGTTCCACTGACTGGCGTAAGTCTCACCGACACCGACATGGCCGAGTTCTATGAGGACTTTGCCTGCAATATCTCGTTCGCGTTCCCCATTCCCAGCCTGGCCGGGAATGATCCGGTGACAGTATACGGCAAGCTGGACTGGGCGGCCGGGCAACACTCAAATACAGCCACCGTCACCGGTACACCTCCGGTTGGACCCAACGTCACCGACTCCGATCCAGCCCACTACTTCGGATCCCCACCCTCCATTGATCTGGAGAAAGCCGTCTGGGACGGTACAAGCTGGCACGATGCTGATGCCCAAACCGGGCCTCACCTGCCGGACTCGGTGAACCCTGTGATCTTCCGCTTCGTCATCACCAACGACGGGGGTGGCCTGCTGACGAGCGTCAACCTGACTGACACCCATATGTCGGTCTTCTACGAAGACTCTGCCTGCACTATCCCGTTCGCATTCCCCATCCCCACCCTGGCCGAGGATGATTCAGTGACCGTCTACGGCAGGGTTGCCTGGCAACCCGGACAGCACTCCAATACCGCTACTGCCGTAGGCGCCCCTCCGATCGGACCAAATGTCACCGATTCTGACTCTGCCCACTACTTCGGCTTTGAGCCGCCACCTATTGTAGTAGGCTGGCAGGGACAACCAGTGAGCAAGCTGGCTGTGCTCTCCCCTCTGTTAGGTTTGCTGGCATCCGTTCTGGCAGGTGCAGGCATGCTTGTGCTGAGGCAACGGCGGCGTACCGTCTGAGTTCAATGTAGGGGAGGGTCTTGTACCCTCCCGGCCACGAACCTGAAGGATCGCGGCACGATAGGTTTCCTCGCCCCTGAGTGGCCTGGACTGTCGTGACGATGAGGGCATATGGCAGGTGTACGGAAAGGTCACAAAGAGATAAAGAGACGGATACTCCGCATAATGATAGCGTCGACCCTGTCGTTGGCGGTGGTCATTCCGTGCGCAGCTTCCGTAACGGCACAGACAACCACCAGCCTGGTTATGTGGCTGGCGGTTAGACCCGGAGCGACATACTCGGACGGAACGCTGTATTACACGGTGGGGCTCTCCAACAGCGCTGTACCGGGGGCGAACGATGTAATGGTGGATGTCTACTTCCGTCCGCCCGGGCCCACGGGTGTTGCCGGCGCATACGGCCCACCGGTACTGCTGGACGCCGCTAAGCGTATTGAGGTTGGTGAGACCGTGATTTACAACTGGGACGGCCAGGATGATGCCCTAGCCAGACCCGTGCTGGCCGTTGACCTGGGGGCTATCCCGGTCGATCCGGGTGCTGACTTTGTCTATGCTGCATCGGAGTACGATGGGCAATACGTTCACACTCCTGTTTACAGGGCATACGAAATCAGGAGCATCAAGGCAGGTATTATCCGTCAAGACGTGCAGGTCAGCATTGCTGCCTCCACAGAAACAGTCTCCTCCGGCGATCCCGTTGATCTGACTGTTACCAAGTCCAATACAGGCGATCGCCCGCTGACGAGTATATCGGTAACGTTGAACGACGGCACATCGGATGTCGCCGTGCTCACGGAACCTCCGGACAGCGGAGACCACAACGCCGACGGCATTCTCGATCCGGGGGAGACCTGGATCTGGACCATAGCCGGAGCCGCATTAGATGCTCACACCACTTTCACTGCTACCGGGTATGGCGAGGACTCCCTGGGGAACCCCGTCACCTATCCTGAGTACGCAGGTCAACGTGCCTCGGTCACAGTAAGTGTGGACGTAACCGGTCCCGACATCATGCTCATCAAACTGATCAATGGCGAGCATGCCGACAGCCCTACTGGCCCTGTCGTTGAGGTCGACTCAACCGTTACCTTCGATTTCGTCGTTACCAACACGGGCGACGTTGACCTGGCTCCGGTGGTGGTCAGCGATGACGTCCTGGGCGATATCGGTACCATTCCTTCGCTATCACCGGGCGCATCTGGAACGCTGTCTACAACTGCTGCTGCCCTTTCAGGCCAGCACAGCAACACTGGTACAGCTACCGGCACGTCGCCTACCGGGGTGCTCGTGTCCGACAGTGACACAGCTCACTACTACGGCTCGGTTACTACGGCTCCGCCGTCCGGCTCCGAGCCACGCCCGATAAACAGGCCGGCTATCTTGGCGCTGTGGCTTGTCATTGGCGCTGCCATAATCGCCGGGGCTGTCATACTTGTCAGGCGCCGCGGAGCTAGGCCTTAGTTCAGGACAAAGCACTAGTGGCAGAATCGGGGCTTTCGCCAGCCGAACCGGACGACTCCTCTGCACGGAATTCTGAAAATATCGCTCCATCCCTATTGACAAACTCGTCCAATTCGTTTATTCTGGTAGCATACAGGGTTGGCCTGACCCTCCACCGGTTGCGTCCCTGCAGGTGGTCGGTCTGGGAGCCTGTTTGGATATTGCTATGGTGTTTTACCGGTCTACGAAAGGAGGTCATGATCTTGTGCAGGTGAGAG
>PWUB01000308.1 GCA_003563755.1 Clostridia bacterium | reverse complement strand
GGCATGTCAAAGGATCGACACGAACTGGAGAAGGTAGCAGAGAACATCGGCCCCCTGTTCGACAAGCTGACCACGAAACTGCCGGGTCTTCTGCGCGCGATCACCCAGACCATGTACAGCGAGGACACCGCCCGCGAGCTCGCCCGTGCTGTCGGTACTTTCTACCGTGAACTCAGCGAGTCGGGAGTACCGGAGGAGGAAGCCCTGGAGATGACCCACAGCTACCTCAAGAGCATGCAGAACATTTTCAGGGACGGCGTCTCCCAGCGGGGGATGTGAGGCGGTGAGACTGAAGAGCCTGCTCGGCACCGTGCTCAAGAGTCCACGGGTGGCCCTGGTCCTTCTGGGGTGCATGTACGAACTCCGGCAGGCCGAGAACCGTGCTCACAGGGTCTTCGTACAGAGCTGCGTGCAGGAGGGACTGCCGGAGAGTGCCGCCAGGGCTCTTGCAGACGCCTATCCCTCCGTTGATCCCGGATCCCTCACCCGCCACACCGCGGGCTGAGGGGTCCGAATCACCGCCCGGCTGGAAGGAAGGACCGCATCATCCACCGAAGGGTTGTTCATCACGGACGAAGGAGTGAGGCCATGCAGTCAGATTACGAGCGCATCCGCGACCTGGCAGCGGAGATCGAGCCCCGACTGCTCGAGCTGCGGCGGGACTTTCATCGGCATCCGGAAATCAGCTGGGAGGAACACCGGACCACCAGTAAGATCAGGGAGCAGCTCTGCGAGGACGGAATCGAGATACTGGACCTGGACCTGGAAACGGGAGTCGTCGCCCGCATAGTCGGAGGCCCGGGACCTACGGTGGCTCTGCGCGCAGACATCGATGCCCTCCCCCTGCAGGAGCGAACGGGACTCCCTTTCGCCTCCGTCAACCACGGCGTCATGCACGCCTGCGGACACGACAGCCACATCACCTGGCTGCTCGGCGCAGCGGGCATCCTCGCCCGTATGAAGGACCGCGTCCCCGGCGAGGTGCGCCTGTTGTTTCAGCCGGGGGAGGAGCGCACCGGCGGAGCCCTGAAACTCATCGAGGCCGGTTTTTTGGATGGAGTCGGTATGATATTCGGTGCTCACTGCAAGCCGGACCTGAGGGCCGGCACCGTGGGGATATCCCCCGGGTACCTCATGGCCGCGGTGGCCGGATTCACCATAACGGTAACCGGCCAGGGAGGGCACGGGGCCATGCCTCACAGGGCGGTGGACCCCATCCCGGCCGTCGGTGCCATACTCACGAACCTGCAGTCGATCGTTGCCAGGAACGTCGATCCCCTCGCATCGGGCGTCATATCGGTCGGGACGGTGACCACGGGCACCGCGGGCAATATCATCCCCGCTGAGGCCACCATCTCCGGTACCATGCGCGCTTACGCTCCTGATGTGCAGGAGCTGCTCATCGGACGCCTCCGCAGAATCGCCCAGCACACCGCCGCGGTCCTCGACTGCGAGGCAGAGCTGGAGGGAATGCTCTTCCGTGTCCCACCCGTGCAAAACGATGAGCGCGCAGCGGCCGTTGCCAGGGAGGCGGCAGAGGCTGTGCTGGGATCCGGGGCTGTCCTCGAAGCCATCCCGGTCCTGGCCTCCGAGGACTTCGCCTACTACCAGCGCGAGACTTCGGGGTGCTTCCTCTGGATCGGAGTCGGCAACGAGGAAAAGGGAATCAACAATAACTGGCACCACCCCGAGTTCACCGTCGATGAAGAATGTCTCCCGGTGGGTGCGTCGGTGCTGGCGAGCGCCGCCCTCAAATCCCTCCATCACCTGGGATGATACGCGGGGCTGCTGCCCTACGGCGGTAGCCCCCAACTCTCCCCAAGACTAATGATTCAACTCCGGTAGGCAATATCGTATGATGGATATGGGTACCGAACGGCCCGAAGGTCCGCTTCCGTCTTGGGGTATGTTGCGGCCCACATGAATATAGAGAAGGTGGCGTTATTGCGCTCAAAGACAGCACGAGCACACACAGGATGGCTACGGGGGTGGTCCGGCCGTGACCGTACGCAGACTTCAGTCCGACCGGCCTATCGAGCGGAACCCCGGCACGTTTCTGCCGTCAGCTGTTATATATCAGTCATCCGTGGAGAGGATGTAATGTATGCGTTATTTTCATCTGACCCTCCTTGCAGTGACTCCCGCTGTCCTCGGTTACCTGGTCAGCTTCGGCGGAAGCCTGTACGGCCCGGGTCCTGTGGGACGGATATGGCACATGTCACCCTTCATCTGGGGAGTGGTCTTCCTGGCTGCCTGGTTCTTCATCGGACGCAAGCTGGGGAAGGTGGAGACACCCCTTACGGGACTGCTGGTCGGTGTGTTGCCCGCGCTGATTCTCTGCGCCGTGTACGTGCAGCAGGTGTACCTCACGGGGGAGGCGGCCCGTTCATCGACCATCCCGCTCACTATCACACAGGCGTACAGCACCCTGGTGATCGTGGTTGCATCACGCACGGTCGGGCTCTTCACCTCGAGCATCCACTCCGTACCGGTGACCCTCGTGGCATACGGGATGATGATTCTGTGTTTCACAGCAGGATTCGTCATGGCACATATGGACCGAAGAGCACAGGCAACCGGGACCTGAGAAAGATCTTTCTCCCCGGCCGAAAGGTTCGTGGATCATGGCCAGAGCGGCAAAATGGTGGCTCATCATAACCCTGATCTTCATCCTGCACATCTGCTACCTGACGGTGACCGCCGTATCCCTTACCGGGAGCGTTCAG
>PWUB01000020.1 GCA_003563755.1 Clostridia bacterium | reverse complement strand
TGGCAGTGGTCCCTGGGTGAACACGGCCAGAAGATCCAAAATGAGATCAAAGAGGTCGGATGGTGGCGGTCAATAGTAGCCCACGGGCGTGTTCTAAGAGACAAACTTACGCAATAGCCCCCAATCCCCCGCCCCGTGCTGCATTCGGGGGTCCCACCGTCCCCGGAAAGGGGGATGAAGTTGGGATAGGGGCCGAAGCGGTGCCCGGGTCCTCCAGGCACCGCTTCCGAAGATGGGCGTTGTGGGCGCCCTGCATACCCCTGTTGCGGTCTTTTACTAGTCGATCAGCTGGGTGACGGTGTACTCTGCGTCCTCGAGGAAGGCTATGATGCCTGCGCCGGGCGCGAGGTGCTCACCGCCGACAAGGACGAAATACACGTTCTCCTCCTCGTCCGACAGGTACTCCATCACGGCCTCGGCGAGCTCTCTATCTCGATTTGTCCATACCAGCTGGTTGAAACCCGGCAGGTGGGAGGTCTCATCCCGCCGCCCCTGCACGGCTGCTTCGAAGTCCTGCAAATCGCCGCTGATCCACAGCTGCAGGGCTGTGGCCGACGGTTCAGGGTCATCTTCGTCCTCTTCTGCCTTGATGAGGGAGGTGAGTACATGAACGAGGTAGTCCTCCGCGAGCCCGCGGTCGAAGCTGTCGAAGGCATCGAAGGGATACCCGATGTCGCCGATCTGCAGCAGCTCGTGGGACTCCTCTCCCCTGACCAGGAAGTAGTGCAGCGGACTGAAGATGGGATCGGGGGTGTCGGGTTGTTCCCGCAGCTCCTCGAGCCTGAGGGCCGCGGCCCACGGTTTGAGCACGTCGAATTCCTCTATGTCCATGCCGATGCCCTCCAGGTACAACCGCAGGCGCCGGTGGTTGTTGAGGGATATGTGGTCGCCGCGCAGGGTGGTACCGTCGGTGATGAGGCCCAGCTGTCGCCCGTACTCGTGGTGCTGCTGTTGGTGCAGGACGTTGGCCTCAACGGCCAGGTAGTCTGCCTCCGCGAAGGCCTCCTCGATGGTCTCGCTGAGGGGGTATGCGCCCGGATCAGCCGCATCGGGGTAGGCCAGCAGGTACACGGTGCTTTCACCACCCGATACCTCGAAGAACAGGCCCTTCGAGGCCCCAGAGGTGCTGTGAACCAGGTGCTCATATGCCCTGGTCACGAACACGATGGCATCCCGCCTGGTGATGGGATCCCAGGAACCCAGGACCCTCTCACTCCGGGGCTGCAGCAGGTCCAGGGTGATCATGTACCGCAGGGGAGTGCGGGCCCAAAACGGGGTGATGTCCTCGTCATCGAAGGATCGCAGGGTGTCCTCCAGGTAAGGTAGCTGGGGTGCAGCCGACTTCATGGCGTTGTACACCATCACGGCAGCCTCCTGCCTGGTCCCTCTCCTGTGCGGGGTGAACAGGTTTTCACCCGTCCCCACCACTATGCTCCAGGCGTAGGCCCTGGCCATCACGTCGCTGTCGGTGTCCAGAAACGGGCTCGGGCTGGTCACGGGAAACTGGGGCTGGACGAAGGCCTCGTAGAGGTTCACGGCCAGGGCGCAGAGCTCCTCCCGGGTGATATATGCGTCGGGATTCGCGATCCATGCTTCCTCGTTGATGAGTCCGTAAACCCGCGCCAGCTCCATATCATCGAGGGGCCAGTACTCTGATACGTAGGGACTCGGCCTTTCCTGCTGTGCCCAGGCGGCCTGGACTCCAGGACCCATCACTATGGCCGCAAGAAGCAGCGCAATGATCAGTGTCGGTCTCGCATACCGGTACCCCATGTAGCTCGTCCCTTCCAGGGAGAATCGAATCGTGTTGATGTTAGTTCCCTCTTTTGCTAGAATCGGGCAAATAGGTGCCACATGTCAAGGTGTTTGCTGCCGGGGAGGTTTCACCACCACTTAGAGCGAATAATGTTGTACGCATTCGGTTCTAGAATCGATAATCTTGCGATTACTGTTGTATTAGCTCGGAAACTAGTGTATAATGTAGATAGTTGAATACGTGTCTATGGCGGGTCGCTTCAAGCGACAAAGGCAAACGCTCCGAAAGGGGCGGACGCAAAGCCGTGGGTCTAACACCCGAGAGGGTCATGACAGCCGGGCTGCCGAAAGGGATCGACGCGTTTTTTGTTTCCCAGTCAGGCATATACAGCGGGGAGCACCTGCCTTTGTAACCAGTGAAAGGGGCGGCTCCCTTATGAGGATAGATCGACGGATCATAATCATCCTGACTGTGGCTACGATGGTACTGATGCAGTTCAGCTCGGCAGCCCTTGCTACATCCGACGCAGCGGCCCTTGAAGAACCTAACCAGTCATATATACTGCGGACTGAGCTTACCATTACGAATCACGGTGCGACACCAATGATGAACACCAGGATCGCCATCCCGCTGCCCATCGAGGATACCATCTATACCTGGATGGACGGGATGCAATTCAGCATTGAACCGGACGAGATCGAGGAGACCCCAGATGGAGTCAGGATCGCTCACTTCGTTGTCGGCAGTATCTCGCCGGGCGCCGAGGCCGTCATACGGGTCACATCCACGATGTCTGCGTACGCGACCCCCCGAACCCTTGACTGTGACCACGGCATCGGCCCCAACCCTTCGGTAGCTACACTGGGTGCGGTGGCCCACCGCCTCGCCTCAGCATGGGATGATGACGGTGACAGGTTTGCGGCTCTCATGCGGTTTACCCACGAACACATGACCTACGACAGGGAATCTCCCTGG
>PWUB01000135.1 GCA_003563755.1 Clostridia bacterium | reverse complement strand
ACCCCGATTTCGCATCTCCCTGAAGAGCCTCTCCGCATTCTGCATCTCCTCGCGGTGAATTTCCCCAAAGATGTTGCGGAGCTCGGGACTGGCGCTTTCCAGCGCTGCACGATTGTAGGTGTCGGACAGGTGCTTCTGCCGATGGAGGCAGTCGGTGAAGATCATTTCGTGTGTTGCCAGTTTCTCTTTGTGCACGTCAGGTCCTCCTGTTTTCTGGATTCATGCGATCTATGAGCTTGTCGTAATGCTTCTGATGTGTCCTCTGAATGTCCTCGAGGACCCTCTGCAGCTCGGGGTCATCGGTCTGTTGAATGTAGTTGCCGTAAGTTTCAATCTCCAGCATTTCGCGATACAGGGCATCTTCCAGTTCCATCAGTTCGCGTCGGGTCATCTCCGGGCGCATGACCGCACCTCCGAACTAGGTTTCGACCTTCACCCTATTACTATCTCCCGGGTGAGGCGAGCTGATGCGACGTCAGGACAGGCAGGATGGCGGGAGGCCATCGAGAATCCATCCAGAAGAGGGGAGGCTCGTCTCGATGCGTTACGCTGCGTTTGCAGATACAGGTTGGATGGTCTCGCGAGTTGGATTCGGTGCCATACCCATACGGCGCTGCTCGTACCGGGAGGCGGAAAGGGTCATACACAGAAGCATCGATGCGGGAATCAACTTCTTCGATACGGCGCGCAGCTACGGTGACAGCGAGGAGAAACTGGGGAGGGCCCTGCTGCGACGGCGTGGGGACTTGATCATTGCCACCAAGACCACCGCCCGAACCGCTCCGGAGGCGGCTGCAGACCTGGAGACCAGCCTGAAGAATCTCAGAACGGATTACGTGGATCTCATCCAGCTGCACAACGTCCGGACGGGGGAGGATTTCGAAACCGTCATGGGCCCTGAAGGTGCGCTGCGAGCCCTGAGTGAGGCCCGTGATTCCGGTAAGGTGCGTCACATAGGCGTGAGTAGTCACGACCCGGAGACTTCGTTGAGGGCCATAGAATCCGGCGAGTTCGTCTCTATCATGGTGCCGCACAACTTCATGGAGACAGAGTTCGAGGATGAGGTCATCCCCGCCGCCGCCTGCGCGAACATGGCCGTGATAGGCATGAAGCCCTTCGCGGGCGGTGTGCTCGAGAAGGCGAGGCTCGCCCTCGGGTTCGTCCTGACCGTGCCCGGTATGACCGTCGCGATTCCGGGCATGGCCACCGTCGAGGAAGTTACGGAGAACGCGGGACTGGCGGAGACGGTCGAGGAGCTCTCTCGCCGTGATCAGGCCGAGCTGGAGGAGGTACGTCGCGAACTGGGCACCACCTTCTGTCGGGCGTGCGATTACTGCCAGCCCTGTCCCGAAGGCATCAAGATATCCTCGGTGTTGAGGAGCGAACGGGGGTTCCGTCGCCTTGGGGTGAACTGGATCAGGGAGCGTCTCGCTGATCTCACAGAGCAGGTGGAGCGGTGTACGGAGTGCGAAACCTGCATTCCGCGGTGTCCCTACGACCTGGACATACCCCGCCTGCTCAGGGAAAAGGTCGCGTTCTTCAGGCAGCAGCTCGATTCGTGAGAGCGGCGGCCGGCCGTGGGGGAGAGGGCGGATGCATGATCCCGCGGCGGTGATACTAGGAGTTAGTCAAGGGAAACGTCGGGGGGGACCGACCGTGAAAACTGAGAACCTCAATAAGATCGTGTGGTTGATCCTCGGCCTGGTGATATCGGGGTGGGGAGTGCTGACGTTGTTCGCACCGCTGGCGCTGGCCCAGGATTCACCGGCTCCGAGGGTCTGGCTGGTGGGAGCGGCGACCCTGGTTGGGTCCGTTGCCCTGGCCCGGTACCTGGGAGAGAGGCAGTATCGTGCCTTCTTGGACTCGGAACCAGAAACCGTTTTCAAGTGCGTGGGAGTGGCCATGGCCTATCATTCGATGGGAGGACTGTTTCTCGGCACCCTCACTCTCGGTGTTCTCTTCGGGCTCGGCATGGTTCTCGGGCTCGTGCACCCCATAGCGGGCCCGCGCATCGTCATGCTCAACTCCGCGCTCCTCGGTGGGTCTTACGGCGTGCTCATGGGCATCATGGCCGGGTTGGTCGTGGGAGGAGCCGATGCCGTCAGGCTGTCGCGGGGGGAGAAGCTCGAGGCCCGCACCTGGGAGGAGAAGAACCCCAAGCCCAGGAGATCTAAGAAGAAGCGTCGGAAGAAGTGATGGGAAGGGGGCAGGCCGGCTGCCCCCTCATTATCATCGCCTCACTCTGAGGTCTTCACCCTGGGGATGATGCGGTACCCCATCGTGATGGCAAAGACTTCGTCATCATCGTCCTTGAGAATCCCGACCACCATTTCGCCGGCCGGCGTTGTGAACAGGACCCTGTCCGCCTCTATGGGGCGGGCGATGTACGTGTGATCCTGCACCTCGCCGAACAGGTAGCCGTCGGCGGTGTACAGCTTTACCTGTGCTCCCTCGCCGGACGCGTACGTTCCGGAGAACCGTTCGAGCTGTTCCTCCGTGGCGTCGAAGTCCTCGTATTCATGTCGCCGGGTATCCGGGGGCAGCTCCTTGAGGGTGTTGATGGCGGCCAGGGTCACGCTGGCCGAGGGTACCCCCGCCAGGTTTGACAGGGCAGCCGCGGTGAGACCGTCCTCAACCGCCAGGAGTATGTCCGCGGATACGCCCTTGATTCCTCCACCGTGTCCCACCAGGGTGACGCCGTGATAGTCCTGCTGGACGGTGAGGCCGTAACCGTAGTGAGCGTCCCTCGAGCCGTCTATGGTCACGTGCGGATGCATCATCAGGGAAATGCTCTCCTCGGAGGCGATCTGCTGACCGTTCACCGTGCCCCGACAGCGGTACACTTCGAGGTATTTCAACAGGTCGGAAACGGTGGACATCAGCCTGCCTGCCGCCACCATGGCCGGGAACTCCCACCAACCGGGGGAGTGATGCACCATCTGCTTGCCCTCTTCATCCTTGGCGGTGTAGAGCTCCGTGACCTCCTCGAACTCCTTCACCGCCTCCGCGTTCACGGTGGTGTGATCCATACCGAGCGGCCCCAGTATGTTCTCGTCGAGGTACTCAGCATAGGATTGCCCGGCGGCCCGTTCGATCACCGCACCGAGGAGGGCGTAGCCGTCATTGGAGTAGCTGAAGTACTTCCCGGGTTCGCCGAGGAGTTCGAACTCGAGGGTGGGGATGAGGTTCATCAGGTCGTCGTAGTCGTCTATGGGCTCGAGGTCGCCCATCTTCTCCACGGCTTCCTCGGCGCTGGGATCCGCCTTCATGCTGCGGATCATCGCATGATACAGGGACCGGAGCGGCGGAAGACCGCTGGTGTGGGTCATGAAATGATGCAGGGTGATCCCTTCTACGCAGGCGTCGCCCGGAAGGGAGAACTCCGGCAGCCACTTGACGACTGGATCGTCGACGCTGAGGAGGCCCCTCTCCTGCAGCTGCATGAGGGCCAGGCAGGTGAATGACTTGGTGATGGATCCGATACCGTAGACGGTGTCGGGGCCGGTGGGCAGCTTCTCCTCGATGTTTCGGAAACCCACCCCGTCGCCGGTGAGCACCTCGCCCTCGCGTGCGACTCCGAAGGCGAGTCCCGGTATCTGGTTGGCCGCCACAACCCCCCTCGCGTGGGTCAAAAAGGCCTTCTTCCACGGACAGTTGCTCATCACTAAAAACTCCTTTCCCTTTCGTGGCCGGCTGCCGTGCTGTCGGCTCCGGCCGTCATCCTGGGGAGAATCTCTCGCACCCAGGTCACTCCAGGCGCCACAGCCGGCTTGCGTTTTCGTACATGACCATCCTCCGGGTCCCATCATCGAGCTCGAGCAGCTCGTACTTGTACAGCTCCAGGCGCGGATCTCCGAAGGGGATGTCAGTTCCGAAGAGTACCCGGTCGGGCCCCACCTCGTCGATGAGGATCTGGACCAGGTTCGGGTGGTAGAGGGTGGAGGTCTCCATGTATACATTGGGGCAGTTCAGTGCCACCCACAAACCCTCCCTGAAGGCACGCTGACCCGCATGTCCCATGATGAAGGTCGCCTTCGGGAAACGCCTCGCCAGCTCATACATCATGTACGGCCGGCAGGTGGGGTCCTCTCCGGCGTGGATGAGTATCGGCCAGTCGTGGGATGCGGCTATCTCGCAGAGAGGATCTATGCGCTCGTCATCATCTATGTACGTGCGTTCGCTCCGGGGGTGGATCTTCAGGCCGCGAAACCCGTCCTCGGCGAGAGCCTTCTCTACGTCTTCGAGGCTCTGATGCTCCAGGAAGGGGTCCACCCGGAAGAGACCCGTGAAACGGTCAGGGTGCGCTCGAAAAGCCGAGCGGACCCCATCGTTCATGGGGTTGTAGTCGCCGTAGCGGTCATAAAGCGGGAAGATGACTGCGTGGTCTATGCCGTCTCTGTCCATCAGTGCAAGGAAATCCTCCAGTTCTACTCCGGCGAATATGGTGTCCTCGTCGTCGGTGCGTCGTTTTCCCAGGTGGTTGTGAGCATCGATGATCATGGTGTGCCTCCTCGTGACGCTTGATGCGCCCCCTATCCCCATTCTCAGGACCCCATGCATTATCCTCTTTGTCGTTTAGAGAGAGTTCTTGTCGTATATAGGGAGGTTACAGCGACGCTGTGGAGAAAAGGAAGGTGTTTGGAGATATAATAAACCTATGACGAACCATGAAGATACCGATTAACCTGATATCGGACGGGGGTGCGCCGGCATGTGGGATCGAATCAACTGGTCCGGGGTCTTGAGGACGATGCTGGTCGTGGCAGTGTTGGCCGGTGTGTTCATAGTGCTGCACCGGGTGCGTACCGTACTCACGCCCTTTCTCATCGCCGCCGCTATTGCCTACGTCCTGCATCCGGTGGTGCTGTTCGGTGAACGTCGGGGGCTCAGCCGGGGGCAGTCCATCGCCCTCACCTACCTCCTGGTGGCCGTTGTCCTGGGTGTACTGCTGCTGTTCGTGATACCCATGGTGGTCGAGGAAGCAAACCGCCTCGTGGAGAATGTCCCCACTTACATTGCCCAGCTTCAGAACGCCCTGGCCCAGCTGGAGAGCTTTTATGCGGGCACTGCTGTGCCGCCGTCCGTTCGTGAGACCATCAACCAGGCCCTGGAGAAGTACCTGGACCGCCTGGAAGCGAGGCTGGACATCGACGCCTCCCTCACCGCACTGCTTGCGGGCATAGGCGGCCTGTTCGGGATTCTGTTCAACTTCGTTCTGGGGCCGATACTCGCGATTTACCTGCTCAAGGACAGGGCCATGCTGCGGGACAGCTTTCACCGGATGTTCCCCCAACACTATCGTGGTAACGTTGTGCAGCTTTTTACGGACATCAACCGTGTGCTGTCAGGTTTTGTGCACGGCCGCCTGATTGTCTCCGCCATCGTGGGAGTCATAGTGGCGGTGGTCCTGGCCTTTCTCGGCGTGCGATTTTACCTGATCCTCGGCCTGTTCGCCGGGCTCACCAACCTGATTCCGTATTTCGGACCGTTCATAGGAGCGGTACCGGCGCTGCTTCTCGCTGCGATGGAATCGTGGGGCCTGGTACTGTGGGTGGCAGTGGTCTACATCGTCATCCAACAGCTCGACGGCTTCCTCCTCACTCCACGGGTCCTGGCTAACCGCACCGGGCTGCACCCCATAGCGGTGGTGTTTGCCGTGCTCGCAGGAGGATCTCTTCTGGGTTTTTGGGGACTGTTTCTCGGCGTTCCCATGGCCGCGGTCATCAAGGTCTGCCTTGATCACCTGTTCGTATGGCTGAACATAATGGAACCCACCTGAGCACCCTCAGAATCCTCCCGGCACGAGCCACAGGAATATGAACGACGTCAGGTTGAATCCCACGTGGGCCGCAATGGGGGCCCACAGGGTTCCCGTCGACTCATAGAGGAGCAGAAGACATATACCCAGTATGAAGATCGCGGGAAACAGGGCCAAAGATCCGTGAAGGAGCGTCCACACCCCGGTGCTTATGACCGCTGCACCGGCCAGGCTGAAGCGCTGGCCCAGGGAGCGGTACATGATACCGCGGTAAAAGAGCTCCTCTGCTACCGGCACCAGGATGACAGAAGCGAAGACGATGAGTGCCATCTCCCAGGACGACAGCGGGTCATCAATTAGAAGCAGGGGGTTGTTGGTCACATCGTGCCACGCTCCCGCCGCCGACTGTATGAGTACTACCACCGCAGATATCAACCGCAGCGCGATGCCCCAGCTGAGGGCGTATTTCAGGAGAGAGCGCCAGTTCAGGTTCACGGGCAGAATGCGTTCGGGTGCCCTGTCGCGGTAGGGATTTGCCATCCAGATCACTGCCAACACTGCCACCGGCTGGATGATGAGCAGGGTGGCCATGGACAGATCGACCCCCGGGGACACGTACAGGGCGCTCATGGCAAAGGCAGGCAGCAGCTCTCCCAGTGCCAGCACCAGGGTGACCCTTCCCAGGGGCCAGGGACGCGGTGAATACAGCATGCGCCCCGACAGATCCAGGCCTCTTGAGCCAAACAGGAACCGGTTCATGATGTATGCGATTCTCCTCAGTGCGATCAAGGGTCTACCTCCCCGTATGCCCCCGAAACGGAGGTGTCACGATCAATGTGGTGATCACATAGTACATAATATCATTGTTCTCTGTGCAACGTCGGCGTCCCTGTACGTGGAGGGAATTGACGGCTGCCTGGGGAATGTATTGTAGGAGTTGCTGCTGTCGCCGGGCGGCACGTAACCGGCAACAGGCGATAGGGAAGAGGGTCGGCGATGTTTGAGCGCGTTCAGTACGACGAGATGAGCAGCTGCGGAAGGCTGCGGGTGGTGGACCGGGGCAGTCAGCGCACCCTGTACCTTGGAAGCCTGCCTCAGACTACCATCGACCTGCAGGATCCGGACCGGCTCGTTGCCAGGTATGTTCGCTATCTTCACCTGGGGATGCTGTTCCGGCCGGAGGGTGAGAGGGTGGCCTTCCTGGGCCTCGGGGGAGGCGCGGGCATCCGTTCATTCCACCAGGGCTACCCGGCCATGCACATAACGGCCGTTGACATCGATGCCGATGTGGTGGATGTCGCGAGGCGCTACTTCTCCGTTGAGGAAGACGAGAGACTCACCCTGGTGGTGGAGGATGGACGCAGGTTCGTCGTTGAGCATGAGGGTGCCTTTGACCAGGTGATCCTAGATGTTTACAGCCAGGACGGTTACCCGTCCCGCATGTACACCCGGGAGAGTTTCCAACTGATGTGCGACTCGCTGAGGGGTTCGGAAGGAGAGGAGTCGGAGGACTCGGGCGTCCTGGTCATCAACGCGGTGGGTTGGTTGAAGGGTGAACGAAGCCACAGTCTCCGGGTGATCATGAAAACCCTGGGCGAGGTCTTCCCCTCGGTTTACCTCTTCGAGGTGGGACGGCCGTTGTTGGCGAGGCTCTTCGGAGGAGGAGGCGGAAACAACTTCGTACTGGTGGCCTCCGGGGATGAGCGGACCTTGAGCCGGCGCCTGCTCCGCCACCGGGCCGAGCGGGTGCAGTGCGAGATGGCGCCGCCCGTGGATCTTCGTTCGTTGCTGGCAGGATTTCGACCCCTGCCGGCCCTACATGACGTGCCGGTGCTCACGGACCTGCTCCTGCAAAGAGGCCAGCTGCGGCTCACCGTCTGAGGTCCTCCTGCCCTGCTTCCCTCACTAAATCCTGGCAATGCATTTGACTTCGCAGGATTTTCCCGTCTTAGTGTTACCATAATAACCGGCTGTTCTGCCCGAGTAACAACCCGCGGTGCGTTGCGGCACGGCGGGATGCTTCGGAGGTGTCATGATGAAGGCGAAGACCTTTCGCGGGGGAGTGTACCCGCCCGAGTACAAGGATCTGACAGCCGGGCGGGCCGTGGAGACTCTTCCCGCACCCGGTTTGGTCACGATCCCCATGGTGCAGAACCTGGGAGCACCGTGTAAGCCCGTGGTCGGCGAGGGCGACACCGTGGCCCTCGGACAGCTAATCGGTGATTCCGAGGCCTACGTCAGCGCCCCGATACACGCGTCGGTGTCGGGGGAGGTCAGGTCCATCGCCGAGGCCAGGCTGGCGGACGGGCGGAGAGTGCCCGCCGTCGTCATCGAGTCTGACGGTGAGGATCGTCTCCACGAGAGCATCGGGGGTAGGGCCGATGCGGACGAACTGACCCCTGAGGAGATAAGGGACCTGGTGCGGCGTGCGGGGATAGTGGGCATGGGCGGAGCTGGCTTCCCCACCCATGTGAAATACAACCCGCCCCAGGACCTCGAGATCGAGACCGTCATTGTGAACGGTTGTGAGTGTGAGCCCTTCGTGACCGGCGATCACCGCGTGATGCTCGAGGAGGCAGAGGACCTGGTCCTCGGCCTGCATGCCATAGTCAGAGCCTGCGGTGCGAAGCGGGGCATCATCGGCGTCGAGGAAAACAAGCCGGATGCCATCGAGGCTCTGAAGGACGCTGTGAGCGATGGACCCTACGAGGTGATGGTGCTTCACAGCAAGTACGTCCAGGGTGCTGAGAAGCAGCTCATATCGGCACTAATGGGCAGACGAGTACCCTCGGGAGGTCTGCCCGCGCACGTCGGCGTGATCGTGAACAATGTGTCCACCGCTGCCGCTGTTGCCCGAGCAGTCAGGGACGGCCGTCCCCTGGTGCAGAGAGTGGTCACAGTCTCCGGTGATGTGGTGAGGGAACCGAAGAATCTGCGGGTGAGGATCGGTACCCCCATCGCGCGGCTGCTGGAGGCGTGCGGCGGATTCACCGAGGATCCGGCCAGGCTGGTCATCGGCGGGCCGATGATGGGTCATGGGGTGTATGATATCAATATCCCCGTGACCAAGGGGACCTCCGGAGTCCTCGCTCTCAGCTCGGCGGTGGCCGCCGAATACGATGAAGGTCCGTGCATCAGGTGCGGCCGGTGCGTCCGGGCATGCCCTTCCTTTCTCATGCCTCTGTACCTGGAGGCATATCCGGACGATGCGGCTCTGGATTACCACCCCCTTGATTGCATCGAGTGCGGTTCGTGTTCCTACATATGCCCGTCGCGCAGGCACCTGCTGCAGAGGATACGCTTGGCGAAGGCGGAGGCGCAGGCGCGACAGCGTGAGGAGTCCTGAGCCCCGATGGCCGGCATGGGAGGAGACACCGTGACCAGGGGTGTGAAGATCAACGAGGAGGGGCTGGTACTGGGTCCTGCGCCCCATCTTCATGCGAAAGTGACGGTGAGGCGCATCATGCTCGACGTCATCATCGCCCTGCTGCCGGCGGTGGCTGCGGCCGTGTACTTTTTCGGCCCGGGGGCCCTGTATCTGATCGTCGGTTCCCTGGTCGGTTCGATGGGCACTGAAGCATTGATAGCACGGCTGCGCCGCCGGCCGGTGCCGGTGGGTGACGGCAGCGCGGCCGTGACGGGACTTCTTCTCGCCCTCTGCCTTCCTCCGACGGTACCCCTGTGGATCGCCGTCCTGGGGGGGGCATTCGCCATCTCCGTCGGCAAGACCCTCTTCGGTGGCCTGGGGGCGAACACTTTCAACCCCGCCCTGGTGGGACGCGCCTTTCTTCTTGCCTCGTTCCCCGTGCTCATGGCTACGTGGAGGTGGCCGGAGGGCTCGCAGGTGGCCGCGAAAAATGGGCTCGATGCCCTCGCCGGAGCAACGCCCCTGGAGCTGTTTCGCTGGGAGGGGATGAGCACTCCGCTGGGCGAGCTGTTCCTGGGGCGGGTCGCGGGATGCCTGGGGGAGACCTCGGTGTTCGCCCTGCTGGTCGGCGCATCGTATCTTCTCGCACGGCGCGTCATAGATTGGAGGATCCCCGCCTCGTACCTGGGCACGGTCGCCGTGGTGTCCGTGCTCATGGGAACGGACCCGGCCTTTCACCTGCTGGCCGGTGGTCTTGTCCTCGGTGCCTTCTACATGGCCACGGACTACTCGTCGAGCCCGGTGACGCCGCGGGGCAGAATATGGTTCGGAGTCGGCTGCGGTATACTTACCATGCTTATCAGGATGCACGGCGGGTATCCTGAGGGCGTGGGCTACGCCATTTTGTTGATGAACGCGGCGGTTCCCCTGGTCGAACGCCGCACCCGGCCAAGGCCCTTCGGGACGGAGGCTGACAGGAGTGCGCCAGGGAGATGAAGTCACCCGACTGGGTACGTTTCTCATGATCATATGCGTCCTGAGTGCCACCCTCCTCGGGGTGCTGCACGGTGTCACCGAGCCGATCATCCGCGAGCGGGAGGCCCGGGCCCAGGAGATGGCCATGCAGGAGGCCCTGCCCATGGCTGACCACTTCGAGGAGATCACCGCCGAGGTGGGTGATCTGCTGCAGGACCCCCTCTTTGCCGATGTCAGAACGGTCAACCGCGGGTATGCGGCGGACACTCCCCTGGGATACGTGATCGGTGTAACAGCGGAGGGTTACGTGGACGAGATATACCAGCTGGTGGGCATCGCCGGGGAGCAGATCACGGGCATACGGGTGGTGCGGCAGAGAGAGACCCCGGGGCTAGGTGCCCGCGTTGCCGACGAGAGGTTCTTGGACCAGTT
>PWUB01000271.1 GCA_003563755.1 Clostridia bacterium | reverse complement strand
GGTACCTGGTCAGGGCGGACCGGAGGGAGGCCGTCGATGAGCTGTGGGAGCGGGTTCTCAAGTGTGTCTCCGGAGCCGCGGAGATGACCGAGACGACCTACGAGGTGGAGATGCTGAAGGCCATCTACAACGTGCTGCCGAACGAACCCCTCGTCGAACTTCTCTTCGAGGCCTTCGAACGGGTCGGTCCTCCCCGCTTCGGCCCCGAGGAGTACGCGTTCGCGGAGAAGATCCGCGAGACCATCCCGCCGGAGCAGAGGGAGGCGGCCGCCCGGAACTGGCTGCCCGAGCACATGGGCGATCGAGTCCTGTGCGACGAGGTGCTGCCCAGGCCCGAGGAGGAGGATGAGCCCAGGGGGTCCACCGACGTGGGTGATGTCAGCTGGTGCTGCCCCACGGCCAGGCTGCGGGTGGCATGCCACGCCCTGGGTACCCCGGGTCACTCCTGGCAGAACGTTGCCCAGGCCGGCATGGGGATTGGCCACGAGGGCATGCTCACCGCCGCCAGGGTGATGGCGGAGGCCGCCTTCGAGGTCATGACCGACGAGGAGCTCCTGGAACGGGCGAAGGCTGACTTCGAGCAGAAGACGGGCGGCAGGCCCTACGTGAGCGCACTGCCTCCGGACCTGGAGCCGGCGTTCCACCAGTTCGCGAAGTAGCCGGTCCAGGAATCAGCCGCCCACAGCGGGTGCCAGGGTCTGCTGGCGTCCACCGCGATCAGCCAAAGCGCGAGGCCTTATTCCCGACGGCTGCGTTCAGCACGTTGATCCCTCAGGTGCATCACGACGCCTTGGTGGATCACAACTACATGACGCAGCCAGCATGCCAACGTCCAGCCCCGGATGCACATGTCCGGGGCCGGATCATTGATGGGCTCATTCAGCCTTTCATTCACCTGTTGGGCAACATGGGAGCCGGTAACCTGTGTCCAGGTTTTCTAGCTGGACCGAAGCTGTACGCGTATCTCCACTCCCTGAGTGAAAGGCCAGGGCACGAATCGGTCCTCAAAAACTCGCCTTTGGATGCCGGGAGCTGCCCTTACAGGATGCCCCGTCACTTACCCACCGTGTCGAAACATGTTAGAATGAACGCTGCAAACTGCCACCGATTGGGTGTGGACCGTGTCCCTGAGGTTGGTGCGATCTACTGAGTTCTGGTATCCGTCTCTGATGTTCGGCCTGGGCCTGTGCCAACAGGTGGTCGTGCAGTGGGCGGTGTTCTTCTACGCACCGCCTGACAGCACCGCTGCCTACCTGCTGGCGGGCCAGATCGGGACTGCCATGGTCCTCGGCCGCATCGTGGATGCCCTGGCCGATCCAGTCGTGGCCTTCTTCAGCGATCGGTCGCGCTTGCACCTCGGACGCCGTCGGCCGTTCATGCTCTACGGTACTCCCGTGATGATCCTTGCCTTCATCCTGCTCTGGCTGCCGCCAGCGGGCGACGTCTCTGCAGTCAACGTCAGCTGGGCCGTCACCATGCTCGGACTGTTCTTCCTGTCCTACTCCGTCATCGTCGTGCCTTACCTGGCCCTGCTGCCCGAGATCGCCACCAGCGAGGCCCAGCGGGTGAGGTTGTCCGCACTGCAGGCAGCCTTTTACGGGGCGGGCGTGGTCTTTGGTCTCCTGGTCACCACCGTGCTGGCACCCTTCCTGGGCATCCCCACTCTGTCCGCTCTGCTGTCTCCCGTGGCTATCGGCGCCATCCTCTGGACCACCTACATGGCCTCAGAGGAGGCCCCGGGACCAGAACCTGCATCGTCAGTGCACTGGATGGACGCCTGGCGATCCGTGGTCCGAGACCGGGTGTTCATGCTGTGGATCGCCGTTCAGGGCCTCAACCGGGCCGCCCTGATAGTGATCTTCATGCTTTTCCCCTACCTGCTCACCGTGTTTCTGAGAATAGAATCACCGTGGGACATCAGCCCGGTTGCCCTGGCGGTAGCACTGGGGGGAGCCGCCCTCAGCGGCCTGGCTGCTTACCGGAGTATTCAACGCCGTGGGCTCGACGCCGTTTACGGTCGGAGCCTGATCATAGCGGGACTGGCCAGCGCGGCCTCCGCCTTCGTGGCAGCTGAGCCCTTCTCCGCTCATCCCCAGCTGCAAGGGGCCGTGCTCTTCGCGGGCGCCGCCGGATCCCTGGGGCTGATCATTCTTCTGCCCAACGCCGTCATCGCTGACATAGCCCGGCGCCGTCGACAGCGTCGGGGTGAACACTGGGAAGCTCTGCTGTACGCAGTGCAGGGAGTCGCGGTGAAACTCTGCATCGCCGGTGGTTCCGCGGCCGTCGGCTTCCAGCTGCATGCCTTCGGAGGCGGCTTCACCGAGCCTCTAGGAATACGGCTGTCCCTGCTCACCGCTGGCCTGCTGCTATTGTTATCTCACCTGGTCTTCCGTTACTACGTCCTCTACAAGGACCGTGACCGTGTCGCTACCTGATGCCGTCGTAGCCTGCTCTAAACCGGATCCGAGGTGGATAGCCTGGGGGGGGTGAGCCATTGAACAGAAGGAGAAGCTGAAGCTGAGCCTCACTGTTGCCCTGACCCTGGTCATGGCTGCGGGCCCAGTCGCAGGATCCGCATAGGCGGCGGAAAACGGCGGTGTCATGACCCTCCACTGTGCTTTCCGAGAAGGATCGGTCCTGCCGGGCAGCGTGTTAGCGAACCCCGATGGGACGCGGCGGCAGGCACCCGCATGGACCGGCGGCGGACATGAACCTGTGCTGTCAGGCTCCTTCTTCG
>PWUB01000125.1 GCA_003563755.1 Clostridia bacterium | reverse complement strand
GGCGTTCTGCGGCTGCTGCGGGAGATGGGAAAGATGTCGGTCACAGGTCTTTTCACCGATTCCGCCGGGGCCCACGGCCTGCCGGACAACGAGGCCGGGGTCGGGATCGATGAGGTCAGCGAGTTCCTGCGGAGGCGGCTGTTGAGGATGCTGCTCGATGCGGGCTGTCAGCAGGAGGTTGCGCTGGGGGTCCTCAATCGCAGCTACGATGATGTGCGCGATGTCTGGGCGCGTTGTGAAGTGGTGGGGACCTTTCTGGGTTCACCGGAGGCGGACGACCTCATTGTCCTGTGGCGTCGCTGCCACAACCTCGGTCGGCAGGCTGACGGGGCCGATGGCCTGGCGCCGGATATGTTCACATCTGCCGAGGGGCGCGACCTCTGTTGTGCCTATTTGGATCTGAGGAGGGACGGGGACAGGCTTCTCGAGGAGGGAGAATATGGAGGGTTTTTCTCTTTGGCAGCGGGGTTGAAGCCCGCGGTTGATGCCTTTCTCGATTCGGTCAAGGTAATGGTCTCAGAGGATGAGGTGCGCCGGCTGCGGCTGACCCTACTGTCAGAAATTGATGAGTACCTGGCCCGTCCGATGGACTGGAGTGTTCTGCCGGGTTGAAGTGGGGTGAACTACGGTGATGGAGCGGGAGATGACGGTGTATGTGCTATCGGATTCCATCGGCGAGACGGCTGAGTCGGTGGCTCGGGCTGCGATAAGCCAGTTTGAGATGAACTCGGAGCTGGTCAGGGTTGAGCGCATTCCCTTTGTCCACTCCTGCGAGCGGGTGGATGAGGCACTGGAGCGCGTGGATAACGGTGAGCGGAGCCTGATCGTGTACACCCTGGTGGTCTCAGAGGTCCGGGGGTACATGGAGAAGAGATGCTCCCAGGAGGGGATCCTGACCGTTGACATCATGGGGCCCCTGATGGCGGTACTGCGCACCGTCCTGGGGCGTGAACCCCGCCAGGAGCCGGGGATCATCCATCGCATGGATGATCGCTATTTCCGCCGGGTGGCCGCCGTTGAGTTTGCCGTCAGATACGATGATGGCAGGGAACCCCGGGGGTTCCTCAAGGCGGACGTGGTGTTGACGGGGGTGTCCCGGACGTCGAAGACCCCGGTCTGCATGTACCTGGCGCACCGGGAGCACCGGGCGGCCAATTATCCTCTGACTCCTGAGGTCGAGCCGGCGCGGGAGCTGTTCCTGGTCAGAAACCGGGTCATTGGTATGACGATCGCGGCGGAGCAGCTGAGGGTGATCAGGAGGGAACGTATCAGGCGGCTGGGTCTGAACAGACCGTCCAGCTACGATGATCTCGAACGGATCAGGGCGGAACTGAGATATGCCTCCAGCCTATTTCGAGAGCTCGGTTGTCCGGTCATCGATGTGACCAACAAGGCCGTGGAGGAGACGGCTACCACGGTTCTGGAGATAATGAGGAAGGGAGAGTGGCGAGGTGGCGGAGGGACCGACGGATAGCAGGTTGGTTTATCCTTTTGCTGAGGGTCGGGCGGACATGAGGAGCCTCCTGGGGGGGAAGGGTGCAAACCTGGCGGAGATGACGCGCCTGGGTATGCCGGTTCCTCCCGGGTTCACCATAACGACGGAGGCGTGTACGGAGTACAGCCGCTCCGGGCGTCTCCCGGAGCAGCTCGAAGATCAGATCAGAAGGAGTCTTTGGCGACTGGAGAGGGAACGGGGAGCGGAGTTCGGATCGCCGACCAATCCGCTGCTGTTATCGGTTCGCTCCGGGGCGGCGGTCTCCATGCCCGGAATGATGGACACGGTGTTGAACCTCGGGCTCGACCCGGAGTGCGTTCGTGGGCTGGCCGCCCTGACGGGTGACGAACGGTTTGCCCTGGACTGCTATCGCCGTCTCATCCAGATGTTTGGCAATGTGGTCAGGGGCATGGATCATCTTCTCTTTGAGGAGGCACTGTACCGGGCAAAGGATTCTGCCGGTGTCATCGGCGATCACGAGTTGACCGCCTCACACCTGGACCGGTTGATACAGGTGTATCTGGATCTCTACGAGCGCGAGACGGGAGAGATGTTTCCCCGGGATCCGTGGGAACAGCTGATGGCGGCAGTGGAAGCGGTCCTTGCCTCCTGGAACAACGAACGGGCCCGGGTCTACCGGCGGGTCGGCCGGATCCCCGATGACCTGGGGACGGCGGTCAATGTGCAGTCCATGGTCTTTGGCAACCGGGGAGAGCGGTGCGGGACCGGTGTGCTCTTCACGCGGGATCCCTCAACGGGCGAGAAGAATCTATACGGTGAATATCTGCGCAACGCCCAGGGTGAGGACGTGGTGGCCGGGATCCGGACGCCCCGTCCCATTGAGGAGCTTCGGGAGGACCTTCCGGAGATCTACGATGAGATCCTGGAGGCCGTGCAGGTTCTCGAGAGACACTACCGCGACATGCAGGATGTGGAGTTCACCGTCGAGGATGGCAAGCTGTTCCTGCTGCAGACGCGAGACGGCAAACGCACAGCCACGGCGGCGGTGAAAATAGCCCATGACATGGCCCTGGAGGGGCTGATTGACCGCCGGGAGGCATTGAAGCGAGTAGACCCCGACGACATCGGTGTGCTCCTTCACCGCCGCATAGATCCCGAGGCTGACATCGAGTCAATTGCCCAGGGCCTCGGTGCGTCACCCGGAGCTGCCAGGGGCAAGGTGGTGTTCACGGCTGATGAGGCCGAGGCCATGGGTGCCCGCGGTGAGCAGGTTGTTCTCATACGTCC
>PWUB01000054.1 GCA_003563755.1 Clostridia bacterium | reverse complement strand
GCTTTGCTCAAACGGTCGGCTGTGAAGGCGATCACCACCCACAGGTACAGCATGACATCACTGCTTTCACAAGTTATGGTGCCACGGACTTACTACGGCTTCAATTGTAGCACAGTGCCTTCGATGCACCAAACTCGCACCGCGGGTATCTTCCCTCATAACGAGCAGTATCGTGCAACCCTTGCAATCGTAGAGGCGGTGGGTGCCCTCGCCTTCCTATCCCCCTCTCATCCACACGAGAGGCAACGCGGATCTCATCGGGGCCATTCCCCCGGGCGAAGCTAGTTTATCGGATGTGGGCGGGTGGTCCTCAGCGAGATGAAGTCTGGAGCCTGGTACTGGGCGGGATGATGGCGGCCGCATCCTCCTTTGGGGCCACCAGGATCGCCGAGGCGTCATCCTGGGCTACACGGTAAGCGTGCCCTCATGTCCCTTGGCCTCTCCTGTGCGAGCACAGCGGCTTACACCCCCGGCGGCCTCGGCCCCGGTGGACAGCTCCGGGCTCATCGTATATGTCCCTGTGCCCGTTTGCCCTACGTGTTATCCCGGGTGCATTCGATACACACCTCGGCCTGGGGTATCGCACGCAGGCGCTCGAAGGGAATCTCCTCACCGCAGGAGCTGCACCGGCCGTATTCGCCGCGCTCCATCCGTGCCAGGGCCGCCCCCAGGGCTCCCAGCTCGTCCCGTGCCTCCAGGAGCATTCCGAAGTCCTTCGCCCGCTCGTAGGTCTCGGTACCCCAGTCTCCCGGATGATTATCGTATGCAGACAGATCCCCCAGGACCATCTTCTGGGTTACATCGAAGCTCTCCCGGCTGAGATGACGGATTCTGTCGTTCGTCGAGCCTATGCGCTCCTGTATCCGCGACCGCAGATACTCCATCTGCTCGTGGTTGAGCATCGCTCAGCACCCCGTACCCTAGGATGCTCGGTCCGTCGGTGGTGATTCACCTCAGGCCCTCCCCAATTTCCGACAGCGCATCCCGCAGGGCGCGATACACAGGCTCCCCGGCCCTCCACAGCCGATATGCGACCGGCCTGAACACCAGGTCGTACTCCCCGACCAGCTCCACCAGCTCTGCACCAAACCCCTTCTTGAAGCGGTACAGCCCATAAAGCGGATTGTCGGGGCTCAGGTCCCCGGATACCGCCCTGAAATCATACACGGAACAACCCTCGTCCATTGCCCAGCGGATCATCGCCCACTGCAAGGCATAGTTGGGCATCACGTTGCGGTGCTCGTTCCCGGAGGCGCCGTAGAGATACCAGACCTTCCCCGAGCCAATGAGGCCGATCGTGGCCGCCAGGAGCTCACCCTCGTAGTGGGCCAGAAACAGCCGTCCCCAGCCGGGTTCGAGCACCCGGGACCAAAGGTGTCGGAAGTACGAGATGTCTCTGATTCCGAATCTATCCCGTCGGGATGTTATCTTCAGTATGCGGTAGAAGGCATCCATATCCCCTGCATCCTCTGCGCAGGATACCCCGACGCCCCTTCGTTGGGCCAGACGAATGTTGTAGCGGGTCTTTTGGTGCATGTCAGAGAGAATCTCGTCAGCATCCCGTCCCTGAAGGAAAAGCGGCATCACGAACCGCGGTTGGATGCCGTCGAAATCGTCCCCCGTATCCAGGTGCCGGAATCCCGCGGCCCGGAGCCCATCGTCTCCCGCGGACATGCCGACCGACCAGGATGGATCCACCTTCCACATGACCGCACGCCTTTGACCGGCCCACGATGTCACTGCATCCACCAGGGCTTTGAGGGCATCACCGTCATCCGGCTCAACCACCGGGCCCCGGGGTGAATAGAGGATGGGCACACCCAGGCCCGGAATCTCGCGGGCGAGAACGAGGGCACCGGCGGCGATCTCATCATCCCGGGTCACCGCCGCTACCGACGGCTCCCAACCCGTCTCGGACTTGAGCAGGCCCCAGCTCGAGGTCTGCAGGACGTTACCCCACGCACAATCATCAACAAACCTATCGTAGAGGTGCCACTGAGACCGATCGAGAATCCGACACACCAGACTGCTCACGCCTGCTTCGCCTCCACCGTCACCTGCTGCTGCAGACAGGTCGTCCATCCACCCAGGTCTCAAGAACGTTCAGCCTACGAATCTCCTCCGGCGGGACATCCCTCGGATCCTTATCGAGCACCACCAGATCGGCGAGGGCGCCGCGTTCTATTATGCCCTTGTCGGTCTCGGCGAACTCGGCGAAGGCTGCGCCGTGGGTGAACATGTCCAGGGCCTGTCCCACGGTGACTTTTTGATCGGGCATCCACCCCTCCTCGGGATGCCCGTCCATGTCCGTTCGGCACACCGCGGCCCAGACTCCCAGAAGGGGCTCGATGGGCTCGACCGGCGCGTCAGAGCCTGCAGCGCAGACCAGACCCTCATCGAGCATGCGGCGCCAGGAGTAGCTGGTGCGGGCCAGCCTCTCACCGACCCGGGATTGAGCCCACCACATGTCGGTGGTCACGAACTTGGGCTGAACCGCGGCAACGCACCCGAGCCTGAACATCCGGCTGTACTGCTCAGCCCGCATGATCTGGCAGTGGATCATCCTGTGCCGGGCATCGGATCTCGGCCAGTCCCACCCCGCCTGCTCAAGGGCATCCAGGGTGCAATCGAGAGCACGATCCCCGATCACATGAACCGCCACCTGCATGCCCTCACTGTGAACGCGGCAGACCTGCTCCAGCAACTCGTCGCCGGGCGTCACCATCACACCGCGGTTGCCCGGGTCATCAGCGTATTCCCCTGACAGTGCCGCGCTCCTCGCTCCGAGGGAGCCGTCGGCAAAGATCTTGATGGCGCCCATCCGCACCCGCGCGTCGCCGGAGCCCGTGGTGACTCCCATCTCTAACAGCCCATCCAGGAGATCGTACGGAAGGTCGAGGTAGGCGCGAAATGCAGTGTCCTGCTCCCAACACACCCGGCGAAACAGCGAAAGCACCGACGCAGCATCCATCGCCCCCTCGTTGGTCTGCACGGAGGTCAGACCGCTTCTGTGGCAGCGCTGAATCGCCGCCCGGAGATACTCGGCGCGCTGCGCGTCATCCGGTGGCGGGATGACCTCCATGACGGGACCCATCGCCCGCTCATGCAGCACGCCGATCGGATTGCCGTCGGCGTCGCGCTCGAGGTAGCCGGAAGAGGAGTCCGGGTAGTCACGGTCCACACCCGCCTCGTCGAGGGCAAGGGAATTGGCGACCGCAGCGTGACCGCAGGCCCTCCTCAATAGCACCGGGTTTCGGGGTGCGACTTCATCGAGATCCTCGCTCCGAGGGTAGCGCCCCTCGGCCAGGCGATCCTGATCCCAGCCCCGGCCCGTTATCCACACTCCCTCACCGAGCTCCGCCGCCCGTTGGGCCACGGCCCGCCTCATGTGTTCGATGCTTCGGCAGTCACTGAAATCCAGGGCACTCAGCTGCTGTCCGTAGCCGAGAAGGTGACAGTGTCCGTCGACGAAACCGGGTGCGATGAAGGCACCCTCCATGTCGATCTCCTCGGCACCCGGCCCGGCGACCCCCCGCACTTCGTCGAGCTCACCCACCCAGCTGATCCGGTTGCCGGAGATGCCGACCGCCGCCGGCGACGGCAGATCCCGACCCGGAGCGAATACTCGGGCTCCGTGTAGTATCCGTTTCTGAACCACCATACAATATCAACTCCCTCCGGGAGGTACAGCGTCTCTCTGCCCCGTGGCCACCTGCACGGCGGCGCGGGCGAGGACGCGGGTAGGATCGATGAGGGGAATGGACCCGGTCTCACCAAGAGCCAGCGGTATCTCCGTGCAGCCAGCGATTATCGCGTCCGCTCCAGCGTCGATGAGGGTGTCAGCCACCTGTCGGAATATGGTGCTCGCTTCGTCGATATCCCCCCCCTTTACCCCGTATATCCCCCGCATCACCGCATCCTGGCTGGTATCACACGGCACAGCGACAGAGACGCCCACCTCATCCAGTACTCCCTGGTACAGCTGGGTCCTGAGGGTGCCGCTGGTGGCCATCAGGCCCACGCGGAGGGCCCGGGGATGCCTATCGCGCAGGTGCCAGGCGACCTCCCGTATCATGTGTACGATCGGTACGTCAACGCTCCCAGAGAGAGCATCGTAGTAATGATGAGCGGTGTTACACGGCATGACGAGAAACTCGGCACCCGCCAGGATGCAGCGGCGGGCGGAGCTGAGCATCACCGGCACCGGGTCCTGCCCGGAGCCAAAGATGGCCTCGGTCCGGTCCGGCACCCTGGGATCGGCGACGATCACCACGTCCAGATTATCCTGGTCCCTTGCGGCTCTCGTCTCCTCTATGATCTTGGAGTACAAATCGACGGTGGCCTGCGGGCCCATCCCACCGATGACCCCTACGGTTCTCTGCTGGCTATTTATCATCGCTACCGCTCTTGTCATCAAGCCCCAGCCTGTCCAGCTCATCCCTGGCCTTCTCCAGGATCTCCATTTCGGTGAGGAGGTTCGCCCTGGCCCGGGCCAGGTACTTGAGGACGCGGGAGCGTGCTTCCTTACCCTGCTCCTTGATCCTGTCCACATACTGATCGGCCTCGGTACGAAGGCGGCGAATGTCAGCACGCGCCTCACCTATCGTAACCTGCGCTTCCTTACGCGCGTTCTCCCTGACCTCCTCGGCCGTCTCCTGCGCGATGACGAGGGTGTGCTGCAGTGTGTCTTCCATCTGGCGATACTGCTCAACCCGAGATCGCATCTCCTCAGCCTGATCCTTGAGGGTTTGGTTCTCCTGCAACACATTATCGAATTCCCTCACGATCTCATCCAGGAACTCGTCTACTTCCTCTGGGTTGTATCCCCGAAACGAACGTGAAAACTCCTTATTATGTATGTCCAGCGGAGTGATTGGCACCTCGGTGCCCCCCTCTCTTTACACCAGTCCCCGTATCAACGTGCGCAAGAACTGAAGAATCAGCACAAGGATGAGCAGAGAGAAGTCCACACCCATCCCTCCTCCCGGCATGGCCCCACGGATAGGACTGAGCAGAGGCTCGGTCAGCTCGAATAAAACGGCGTAGAGGCGGTAGTACATCTGTCCTGCAGAGCTGGTGGGATCAGGACGGAACCACGACATAATGGCCCGCAGTATCAGCAGCCACACGAGTATGTGCAGGAGAGTATCTATGCTCGAAACAACGGCGTAGGACAGCATCACCAGGGTCGCTCCTCGTCGTCCGAGGAGCGCGAGATGCTTCTGGCGACAGCACCCGCCTCGGAATCCTTCAGGTTCTCAATACGGGTCTGGCGGGGAACGAACATCACCACCTGGGCGCTCACCTGCTGCATCTCCCCATCGAGGGCGTACACGGTACCGCTGAGGAAGTCCACAACCCTCCTCGCCTCACCGCGTTCGAGACTCTCCAGGTTCACCACCACACCCACATGCTTCTTCAGTTGATCAGCTACGGACTGCACATCGTCGAAACTACCAGGTTCGGCAACCGCCAGCTGGACCGGCCTGCCTCGACCGCGGCCGGACAGGCTCACTATCTCTGATCCCTTACGACCGGCGTGAATGCGCCCGTCTGACCCGTGTCCCTGCATACCATCATCTCCCCATGATCCCAGTTCGTCCTCATCCTCGGCGGCCGCCTCCTCGTGCCATCGTTCGTCGAGCTCCTCTTCATCGGGCGGTGCCCAACCGAGGATCTCAGTCAACCGCTGCCACAATCCGGACATACCCCGTCTCACCTCTCTCACATGGCCTATCAATCCCGCCGGGGCCCCAATATCGCGCGACCCACACGAACCAGGGTTGCCCCCTCCTCAACGGCTACCTGGTAATCGTCCGTCATGCCCATCGAGAGTTCATCCATCAAGACTCCCCGAATCCCCGCTTCCCTCACCTCTTCTGCCAGGGATGCCACCTTCCGAAACACGCATCGGGCAGCCCCGGAATCGCCGTACGGTGCCATTGTCATCAGGCCAAGGAGACGAACCCCCTCCAGGGTGGCGATCTCCCTGGCAGCATTCACAACCTCCCCGGGAGCCACCCCCTGCTTACTGGTTTCTCCGCTGGCATTTACCTGCAGCAGGATGTCTGCCCGGATCCCCAGGGCCCCGGCCCGTTCGGCCACGGCCCTGGCCAGGGACAGGGTGTCGACCGAATGCAGAAGGGAACACAGGCCGACAACGTGCTTCACCTTGTTTGCCTGCAGGGGACCAATGAAATGCCATCGGATGTCCGCTACATCCTCCAGGAGGCTGTGTTTGCTCCTGAACTCCTGTGGTCTGCTCTCACCGAAAACGCGGAGTCCGGCCGACAGAGCGCGGCTCGTCTTGATCATGGGCTGTCCTTTAGTCACCGTGATGATCCTGACCGAGCTTTCGTCCCTGCCGACACGCCTGCAGGCCTCGCGTACGCGGATGGCCACTTCAGCGTGGCGTCTAACAATCTCCTCAGCATCAAGAGCGTCATGAGGGTTACGGTCATCCATTCAGCGGTCTCCTCCTACCTCAGTCTGAACCATTCGACCAACCCCGGGTTTGTGACCACCGAATCGTCCGGCGAGAGTCCCGCGACCACGACCGTTTGCCTGGACCGATCCAGGACCTGCACGGGTGTCCAGACCGGGCGCTGGTGCAGCCACCTGTATACCCCGCATCCACCCTGACGGGAGACGAGGGCCGAGGATGGAATCACATGGGCACTGATCTCAGCCACCGTAAGGCTCCCTTCCCATGCCCGTCTCTCGAAGAACAACGGCAGCCTGTGCTCGAGCTCAACCCGTACCGGGACAATCCCACCTCGGGCTGACCCGATATCCTGCACGTTACACTCAACCAGCTGCTCCACCCCATCCACGACGAGACGCACGGCCCTGCCAGGGTGCAGCAGGGACGCCCCTTCGTGCTCCACCAGTAGGACAGCATGCAGATGCATATGGTCAAGCACACGTACTACCGGTGAGCCGGCCGTGACAGTGAGGCTCACATCGCGGGTGGTGCCATCCCACTCCAGCAGAGCCTCCGTCAGCTGAGGATCCAGGGGCTGATCCCACCCGAGGACCTTCTCCAGGCCGTCAACCCGAAGGCGAACAACCCCCGCCCTCGGTGAGAGGATGCGGTCCTGGGCTCGATCCGCCAGGACTCGTAGATCCTCGATTCGCTCCCTGTGGGCATCCCACTCAGCGAGCAGAGATACCGCCGTCCGGTGTGCGTTGTCAAACCTGAGCATGTCCTCGCGCAGAGTACCGATACGGCCCTCAATCTTGAGGTCAAGCAGGGACGATATGACCGCATCCCTCGCCTCCGAGGCCTCCCCCGCAGCATTCATCAGCATATCCTCATGCTCTCCGGCCCAGGCATCCACCTGCTCCTGAACTACGCTCAGGCGCTCCCGGTACGCTGTGGCCGCGTCCGGGCTGTCGAGCCTGGCCACAGGGGTATTGCGCGAAACCAGCTCGCCGTCGGACACCAGGGGCGTTATCTCACCGCTCAGGGGCGCAAACAGTACCGTCTCCCGATAGACGCTGAAACCGGCCACCGCGAACTTCACCTCATGGTCGACGGGATCCGGAGCCGTGAGCACAACGAACGGCCTGGCCAGCCATCCGCGGGCCAGCACCGCAACGACAAGAAATACCAACAGGGCGAACATCCACCGCCCCGATCCTCGTGGTGGTCTACTCACAGCCATGATGCCACAACACCCTAACTAGCAGCTACTGATAATCAGAGTCCTTCGATGCCGCAGGCACGAGTTCCTTCCGGTGGGCAGGGCTCGAGCCAGAGCAGGGCTGCGGACCTACCCGTGATGCCCCCATCACGACGGTACGAGTATAGGTCGTCCGAATGAAAGGTCCCCGCGGGCGGTCCGAGCAGCCTCTCAACACCGCATTCGATCAGGCGGGTCCGCGCTGCTGCTGCGAGATCCATCTTCGCCCTTCCCGGGCGAGACGGGTATGTAACCTGGCGCCACCACGGTGCCCACCGGCTCAGAGCCCTGAGGACCGGCCTATCAACCTCGAAGGCCTCCCGCTCTATGCAGGGCCCCAGGAACACCACGCATTCGGCAGGCTCGCTACCCCAGCCCGAGCGCATCGTCGACAGGGTTTTCTCCACGATGCCGGAGACGAGGCCTCGCCACCCAGCGTGGGCCACCCCCACGACACGACGCCCTGGATCCACGATGTACACGGGCAGGCAGTCGGCGTAAAGCATGCTCAGAGCCAGGCCCGGGCCTTCTGTGAGCATCCCATCGGCCTCGGGGCCGATCATCCACCCGCTGCCGACATGTTCTCCCAGGGCCTGTGCCACGCGGATCACCCGGCTGCTGTGAACCTGCCTGACCAGCTGCACCCGCCGCGGCGAGCCGTCCCCGAGGGCCGACATCAAAATTCGACGATTGGACCGCACGCGTTCGGCATCATCACCGGTGCCAAGACCCAGGTTGAGTCCGCGGTATCGACCGCAGCTGACGCCACCACACCTCGTAGTGAATACTGCGTGGACTCCACAAACTCCTTGCACGCTCCAGTAGGCGAGAGGACCGTCCGGTCCTGCTAGATTATCCGCTACCACTCTGACCCATCTCAATCCGACACTCATCCCCTGCTCCCTATGATTCTCTGTTCTTGATGCTGCTTCCTTCCCGGTGCCGCACCAGTATCACATCCTCTCCGACCCTCACTATGCTCTCCCAGGGAATCACATGCTCACGCCCCCCGGACAACCACGCCCAGATGCCCGAGGGAGCGGGAATCACCACCGAGATGATGCGGCCTCGTGCCAGGTCGATTTCGAGGTCATCTATGAATCCCAGTACCCGTCCGTCTTCGAGGTTTATGGCTTCCAGGGATGCAAGATCCGAGATGCGTACCATCGAAGAACGCTCTCCTCTCCCTTGTTGGTGAGGACTCCTCATACAAGCTATGCAGAGAGCGTCGGGTAAATAATGAAGGACTCGGGAATGCTGGGAATCATGGGGATGAGCGGGGTCTACTGCAGATCGGAAGCGGGGGCGTATCTGTACAACCAACCCTCGGAGTGCTCACCGATGCCGCCGGTGAACATCCGGTGCAGGACCTTACCCAGGATGAAACGGAAGCGCAGGGATGAAACGCCCGGGGGTTCATCGTCCGCGGGCGGGCCAGCAGGTCCGAGGAGGCAGAGCGATGGGAAGAGGACACACCACCAGTTGTCCCCCTCGCCGGAACCCAGTATCACCTGCAAAGCCCAGTATTCACCGGCGGGCAGGGCCACGGTTGTGTAGTCGACAGCAGGGAAAGAAACCCGGCTCAACCTCACGGTCACCTCTCCGACTCCACCTGCCTCCCGGGCCATCTCCTCGATTTTGTCCATGCAGCCGAGTACTGCCCTGCGGGCTTCATCGGCGTCTCGAGCCTTCTGCAGCTGTTCGCTGAGAAGCTCGAGTAGGGTGTCTCGCACGAGGTACTTCCGTGCCTGGTCATCCGGAGCATCGGAGCGGGCCACCACGTGAAACCGCAGAACCTGTGAGGCATCATCGACGGGACGGGCCTCGACGGGCGGCGTGTACAGAAGGACGACAACCGCAACCGCCAACCCCAGGCATACGGTCCGCCCAAGCCCTCTCATTGGATGAACCCCCGCATCTTGGACAGGGCCGCCTTCTCAAGCCGTGACACCTGTGCCTGCGATATTCCGATCTCGTCGGCTACCTCCATCTGGGTCTTTCCCCTGAAGAACCGCAGGTGCAGTATCTTCTGCTGGCGAGCGTCCAGTTTCCCGATGGCTTCGCGTACCGCGATTTCGTCCATCCAACGGGCGTTATCCTGCTTGTCATCACTTATCTGGTCCATCACGTAGATGGGGTCTCCCCCGTCCTGGTAGACGGGTTCAAAGAGGGAGATGGGATCCTGGATGGCATCGAGGGCATAGATGATCTCTTCGGCTTCGATATCCAGGTGCTCGGCGATTTCATCCATCGTCGGTTCCTGGGAGTTTTTGTGTACGAGGGCATCCTTTGTCTGAAGGGCCCGGTATGCAACGTCGCGCAGCGAACGGCTCACCCTGATGCGGTTGTTGTCCCTCAGGTACCTGCGGATCTCCCCCACTATCATCGGCACAGCGTAGGTTGAAAACCTCACGTTCTGGCTCAGATCGAAGTTGTCGATCGCTTTCATCAATCCCACGCAGCCCACCTGGAAGAGGTCATCGACGGGTTCTCCCCGGTTGTTGAAGCGCTGTATCACGCTGAGTACCAGGCGGAGATTGCCCTGGATCAACTCCTGCCTGGCGCCGTCATCTTCATTTTGCTGCATGTCGCGGAAGAGCTTTCGCATCTTCTCGTTAGTGAGGACGGGAAGCTCTGATGTGTTCACTCCGGCTATCTCGACCTTGCGCACCGGCATTGGATCCTCCTCACGTATCACATCTGCCTGCAAGATGTCGTTTTTCGACCCTGCGGTAGAAGTATGGCTCCGCGAGGAGATATTTATACACATAAAGTGGGAATCGCTGCTTGTAGTGGTTTGAAGTGCTTAATAGACTGCATATAACCAAAAAAGGAGACCGGGCGGCCGCACCAAAATTGCGGTCGCCCGGTCATTGCCCGGGCGGATCACTT
>PWUB01000146.1 GCA_003563755.1 Clostridia bacterium | reverse complement strand
CCTGTGAGAGAAAGGGACCCGGGACTCCTGCGAAGCTCGTGGAGGCTCTGGGAGTTTTGCAACAGTTTTCTGCCCGGTCACAGCAGGCGGCTGATAACGGGGCTGATCGCCGGATCGAAAGGCGCATGATGCCGTGATTGCCGGGACGAAGATCCCGGTGCCCAGATGTCCAGCGATGTGGGCCCTTCCAGTTGAGGGTGTGTGGCCCGTTTGCCCTACCGGCGGTCATCATGGTGAGGGCTGCCGCCATTCTGGGGCCCTGTGGACCTACGCTTCCACCGGGAGAACAGGGGTGTACACTGTGAGAAAGCGCGTGCAGGGCACTTTTCCGTTCGTTGCATGACAGCAGGATAGAGGTATCGGGCCATCGGGCGTGTGGTCGCCCGGTGCCCTGCTGTATTCTGGGTGCCAGGGACCATCTGCGGCTCCATGTGGCCTCACCAACGTTCGCACCTCGACAACGCCGCCCTCCAGTGGATGATGCAAGGACAATAGCGACCGCCGGGCCAGGACAGTGAGGAGCTCAGGGCACACTCACGGGCCAATACGTAGTTGACTGGCCGGAGTCGCCGAAGGGGCATGATCATGTGCCTGAGGATGGAGTAATGTAACAGATTGAGACACCGACTGCACTCTCCCTACGCTCGCGCATTTGCTCGCTCAGGCCGCGAAGTGTGCGCTCCAGCAAAGCGGACTCTTCCGGGGCGGTGCCGTGCTCTCCGGTGTCTGATCGAATCTCGCACCCCGCGCAGGGATGGTTACATCCTCGCCCGCTTCGTGCAGGGCTTCCCAGCACCCCTGCGCCGAGGATCAATGTTGCCATTTTTCCCTTCTCTTTGCATGAACCCCATCTTCACCGTCTTCAGCTGCAGTGCTGTGCATCCCGTCGGACATCGACGCGGCTACCGGGCCCGCAGGAGGGCGAAGTCAAACTCAGTTTCAGTGAGAGGAAAGGCATCGATGGTCATATCAGGTGCGAGTGTGCTGGAGGGTGTCGGCCTTATCGGGACCCTTTCCTTGACAATGACCTCCACGTCCCATCCCGCCCTGCACAGGGCCTTTAGACCCTCGTCCAGAAACGCCAGTGGGTGACCGCTCTTTCGGAGTATGGGTGCGTGATCGGGGTCGTCCGGCTGGCAGAACATGTGGGTGAAGAGAAAGCTGCCGCGGCAGACTCGCCTCAGCTCCGCCAGGGCCTCGCCGGCACCGTCCAATATGTTCGCTATACCCATGTGAGATACCAGGGTGGGTATAGACCTATCTCGAAATGGCGTCTTTCTGGCATCTACGACCAGGTGAGAGACAGTACCGTCTACACCATCGTGTTGCAACCGACGGCGGCTCCGCCGCAGGACCCGAAGGCTGTAGTCGGTGGACACTATGAGCGAAAGCCCCCTTTCGACCATGGGCTCAATCATGGTTCCTCGCCCGCTCGCCACGTCGACAACAGGGGAGGCGTCACCGGGTATCAGCTCTGTCAGGCGGGCAGTGCACGCATCCATGACGGCGTTCATCTCGGGGGTGTAGAGGTGCCGGCCGGTTCCGCGGCGAGCCCTTTCGGCTCCGGCGAAGTCACCCCGTTCCTCCAGGTACTCAGATCTTAGGAAGCGGTCGACGGGGTCAAGCTCATCTAACGAACTGTCAATGAGCTGGGCTCGTATTTCATGGTTCGCGTTGAGGAACTGCGCCAGATGGCCGTATGATTCCTCCCACAGGTCTGTTCGCCCGAGGTCGGGTGTCAGAAAGGCACCTATCCCCTCGCGTACCTGGTAGGTTGCGCCGCAGGTCGGGCAGTCTGCGTCAGCCTCCAGGATGGTGCTCTCGTCATCCCGCTTTCCTACGTCCCAGCGGAGATCGCTCATGCAGTGAGGACACAGCAGCATGCTGATGAGATCTTGATGCATGTCGTTGCCTCCTTGATCGTGAGTGGCGATCGCGTACCGTCGCGCTTCGGTTCGGTGATGCCATGCAGGCACCTGGCACTCGGTGAGCCGTCTCTACACTGTTCTCTGCTGAACGGGCCCCGCGCTACCCAGTGGGGTAAGTGCTGCTTCAATGCTCCGGGCATCCCGCTGAGGTTGTCTGGGCATTGGGGTGAGCTCGACCACCCGTTCCGATAAAGGTCGTCCATGGTTCTGCTGAGAATGTCCACCCCTGCAGAAGGCCTCCCGTCAGTCAGAGACAGTGGCAGAAGCTGCATTGCTGAGTTACCGGCACTGGTATTCGCCACCTTCCTCATGGAATCCCCCGTGAGATAGATTCTGTGCACCAGACCAGACGGTTCAGTATGCACCGGCAACTGCGGGGTCAGCCGCGGTCACTGCCAACGCAGTGCCTTCAGCATGGACGTTCATCTGCCCACGTGGGCCATTCGCATTTTCGCAGGAAGGCAAGAGCCCTACACGGTGCACTCCTCCAGATGTCACCCGGTGGCGGTATCTGTTCGCCTTCGCTTCTGCCGTTGATGCCAGACCAGTGCGTTAGCTGCTCTCGCCGTGGGAGATTCCTTCGAGTTCATTCCCATCTATTGACAGTTGCCTCTCCGGTATGGCATATTCTGGTAGGAGGTGATGTTTGGTGTGGGTTTCGCGACGATACCTGATCATGAGCGTCGTAGTTGGGGCGGTGGTCGCCGCCGCCTCCTACCTGTACCTTTCCGCCGGCGCGGCCGAACAGCCGGTCGTGGTGGCGACCCAGCACATTCCGGCCTTCACACGGATCGATGAGGGCATGCTGACGGTGGAGAGGATCCCGGGCGCCGGGGTTCATCCCCTGAGCCTCCCCGATCCGGACCTCATCAGAGGACAGTATGCCACCCGGGAGATCCTCAGCGGCGAGCAGATTCTATCGGGGATCCTGGTGAACCCGGGGACGCAGGCGGCGGGGATGCCCTGGCAGCTGCAGCCTGATCAGCGGGCCATGGCCGTACCCTGCCCACCGGCGAGGGCGGCCGGGGGGACCGTAGCCCCCGGCCACCTGGTCGACCTGGTGCATTTTCGCGAGAGCTCGATTCACGGACCGGCATCGGGACGGCTCCTACTGGCCGGGGTGCGGGTCCTGGACGTGCGCGACAGCTCCGGCTCACCGTGGCGTCCAGGTTCGCCAGATTCGCCGTCGGCGGCAGTGCTGGCGGTGACGCCCCGCCAGGCGGAGGTTCTCACCTACGCCATGTCCACGGGAGAGTTGTTTCTGACCATCAGCCCCTATCATCCGAGCCCGCACGGGGCCGGTGAGGGAGCCACCGGATACAACCTGTTCGGTGAGGAAGGGGGAGGGCTGGACGATGAGTGAGGTCCATTCAAAGGGCGGTTCTCTCTGCACTGTAGTTTCGTCGGATTTCGCCCTGGTGGGGAAGCTGCAGGGCAGCGGATCGATGGAGGTCGGGCGCGTCCTGTCCCGGCTCCGTCCCGGGCTTTCCCCCGAGGTGGCAGAGGAGATCCTGGTCATCGATGTCGCCGGTGAGGAGGATGCCTCTGTCGAGGAGTTCCTGTCGGCGGGGTCGGCCTTCTCCGTGACGGTGCTGCTGGTGCCCGACGGCGACTCGGCTGAGCGATGGCAGAACCGGGGGGCGGTGGTGATCTCCCTGGCCGAATGGATCGGCGGTGACGGACCCTCCCGAACCGGCGCTGCAGAGGAACAGCCTAAGGAGATCGAGCGGGGAGGTCTGCCCGCAGTCGGGCGGCAGACCCTGGTGCTGTTCAGTCCCAAGGGAGGGGTGGGCAGGACCACCCTGGCGGTGAACCTGGCCGTCCGGGCGAAGGCCGCCCTGGGCCTGGAGACGGTGATCGTGGACCTGGACATCGGGGGGGGAGATGTGGCCCTGCACCTGGACCTGACGGAGGAACCCACGGTGGTGGACCTGGCCGCCTACGGCGAGGACGTGACGGGAGACCTCCTGCGGGACTTCGCTGCCGTATACCGGCCCTCGGGGATCTCGGTACTGCCGGCCCCGGGGCGGCCTGAGCTGGTGGAGCTGGCCCCCTGGGAGCGTCTGGCCCCGGTGGTCCGCTCCTGCCAGAGGATCTATGACCTGGTCGTGATCGACACCCCCGGAGATCCGGCCTCCGAGATGAGCTACCGCGTCCTGGAGGAGGCGAGCTACGTCCTGGCACCGGTCACCCTGGATGCGGCGGCGGCGCGGAGGTTGAAGACGGCCCTGAACACCATGGCCGAGCTCTCGGCGGATCTGCCGGAAAAGGTGCGTCTGGCCGTGAACCGTCACTACGAGGGGGCACCCGTCACCTGCAGGGATGTGGAGGGATTCCTCGGTCTGCAGGCGGTGACCCGGATTCCCGACCGCCAGGGTGCCGCCGTCGAGGCGGTGGGTGCTGGCAGGCCCCTGGTGCTGGGGAGCAATGAGGGCGGCCTGCAGCGGGCCGTTGACGACATCCTGGAGGACATGCTCTCGGTGAGGGTCTCCGTCGATGAGGCGTCTTTATGGAAGAGAATGCTGGGGTATGTGAAGCGATGGCCGGGGAGGAGAGGGTGAGGGTGGACGGACTGCTGGGCAGGATGGGGAGGGAGGCCTCGAGGGTTGCCGAGGCCGGGCCCCATCCCCTGCGGAATGCAGACGAGGAGCCCACGGAACAGGTTGCCCGAATCGTGGCGGAGCTGCAGCGAAGGGTGCTGGAGGCTCACCGGGTATTGCTGCAGGCGGCCCGTCGCGACCAGAACGCCAGGAGCAGGCTCTACCGCCTGGTGGGTGCGATGTTGGCCGAGGGACGCTATTCCGTCGCCGGAGTGGGGCGGGAGGAGCTCGCGAGGCGGGTGGCCGGCGATCTCATGGGATTCGGTCCGGTCACGGAGATGCTCAGTGATGACAGAGTTACGGAGATCATGGTCAACGGTCCGGAGGAGATCTGGGTGGAGCGCGACGGTGAACTGGTGCGCACCGCCCACCGGTTCAGGGACGCCGGTCATCTGCGGGACGTGTTGGAGCGGATCTTCGCCCCCACGGGGCGGCGGATCGACCTGGCCCACCCCTGGGCCGACGGGCGATTGCCCGATGGTTCCCGGGCCCATGCCATCCTTCCCCCGCTGGCCGTGAGCGGACCCTACCTGACCATCCGGAAGTTCAACCACCGCATATTCGAGCTGGGCCAGCTGGAGGCGCGGAAGACCCTGTCGGCGGAGATGGCGGAATTTTTGCGCGGGGCGGTGAGGGAGCGGACGAACATCCTGGTCGGTGGGGCGGCCGGGACGGGCAAGACCACGCTGCTCAACGCACTCTCCCGGGAGATCCCCTCCAGCGAACGCGTGGTCAGCATCGAGGATGCTGCCGAGCTGAGACTGCAGCACTCCCACTGGCTTCATCTGGAGGCCCGCCTGGCCAATCCCGACGGTACGGGGGCCGTCACCATGAGGGAGCTGGTCCGCAACGCCCTGCGGATGCGGCCGGACAGGATCATCATCGGCGAGGTCCGGGGCCGCGAGGCCTTCGACCTGCTCTCGGCCCTGACCACAGGCCACACCGGTGCCCTGGCCACGGTTCACGCGTCGAGTCCGGAACACGCCCTGACCCGTATGGTGCACCTGGTGCAGATGGCGGAGACGGGCATCCCCCATGACGTGGTTCGCGAGCAGGTCTCGGATGTGATCGATCTGGCGGTGCAGATGGCCAGGAGCCCCGGGGGCGGACGGCGCATCACCTCGGTGGCGCAGGTGTCCGTCGGTGCGCGACCGGTGAGCCACCTGTTCCGTCACGGACCCGACGGTTTTGTGAGGTGCGATGATACGTGAACCCACTCATCAGGATCCTGATGTGCCTGGCCCTCGGCCTGACTATCGCTGCGGCCCTCAGCCTGGTGCCGCGCCCCCGTTCCGGGTGGAGGCCTTTCCGCTTCGCCGGCGAGGGCGCGATCGCCCCGGAGCACCCGGTGGTGCGTCTTCTGGGTGAGATGGTCCGCCGACGCCGCGCAGCGCAGTTCGGCCGGCAGCTGGCCCGAGACCTGCCGATCCTGGTGCGAAGTGCCCGTTCCGGGAGCGTCCCCCTGGAGATCGTGCGGGTGGGGGCCCGGGAGGGCGAGGGCCCCCTGGTCCGCCGGGTCTTTTCGTCCGTTCTTGACCGGTTTGGGGTGGGCGCGGGGCTGGAGGAGTCCCTGTGGTGGGCCCACGAGGCGTTGCCCCATCCGCTCTTTCACCGCCTCATCTCTGCGCTGCAGCTGGGACGTCAGTCGGGCAGCGACCTCGCATACAGTCTCGCGGCCCTGGCGGAGGTGGTCCGGTCCAGGGAGGTGTTGCTCAGCCAGGTGCGGGAGGAGAGCGCCGAGGCCAGGTATTCCGCGATTCTGGTGGCGGCCCTGCCCGCCTTCATCACCGCATACACCCTGATCATGCGACCGGAGATGCTGAGCCCCCTTTCCGGGACCGTCGCCGGCCGGGTTGCCGTGATCTACGCCGTCCTTTCCTGGACCGCCGGCCTCATCTACATGCGCTGGGTCCTGAGCTCGGTCAGGGGGGGATGGGACTGACATGCCAGTTCTGATGGTTTCGCTGTTGACGGGCATTGCCGGCGGCCTGGTGGCCCTTGCATGTGCGGCGGTGCTGCCGCGCAGAAGGCTCCTGGAGACTGCGTTGCGCTCGGCTCGAGGGTCGCTGCGAATGCCCCGCTGGTTCGAAGACAGGAAGGTGCAGATGCGAAGGCGGCAGTTTGACCTGGCAGTCACAGCCTGGGTGGACCTGTTGTATGTGGCGGCGGCATCCGGGATGAACCTGAGGATGGCCGTCGGGCAGACGGCCCGACTGACGGAGGAACCCCTGAGAGTTCTGCTGGGAGAAGTGGAGGCCAGGGCAGCGGCGGGCGGGACCTTTTTGGATCTGCTCGAGGATGGCCTGGAGGAGAGCGGTGGGGCCGCCGCTGTCCAGGTGGGCCACCTGCTCAGCGACAGTTCCCGCCGGGGCCTTCCCCTCGGCCCGGCCCTGACCGGACTGCGGGGCGACCTGTTGACCCGCGAACGGCACCGGGTCATGGCCCAGGTCAAGACCCTGGGACTGAAGATCACGCTGGGCACCGTGCTCTTTCTGTTCCCGCCCGCCTTCGTGGTGGTTCTTCTGCCCAGTGTCCTGACCTTTCTGTCCTGGTGAAGGGCTGATCCGACCGCGGGAGGGGGAGTGGCTATGACCGGCGGATTGAGAGATCGCACCCTGTGGGTCTATCTGTACCTGAGGAACCTGCTGGAAGGAGAGAGAGGGGCGGCGACGGCGGAGTATGCCCTGATCCTGGCCCTGGTGGTCGTGGCTTTGATCACGGTGCTGACAAACCTGGGTGGCGCCCTGACTGACCGTCTGCAGGACATCATAGCAGAGATCCAGAGCGGCTGAGAGACCGGGGGTGGCCCCGCGGGGCCATCCCCGAAGGACAGATTGGAGATGCATCGATGATCAAACTTGCTCTCGCAGGTGGTCAAAGAGGCGCTGTGCTCGCTGAGTTTGCCGTGGTATTCAGCATACTGTTCTTTCTGTTGATGATGTGTTTTGAGGTGGGTCTGATGGTGCAGGCCCAGCTGGTCCTTGCGAGCGCGGCCCGGGAGGGCGGGAGACAGGCGGCGGTGGACGGGGGATTTTCGCCCCGGGTGCGGGACCGGATCGAGGATCTTCTGGCCCTCGGCGGGCTGGAGGAGGACGAGGCGGTCATCTCGGTGCAGCCCGGGCAGGCCGCCTACGGACGACCAATCAACGTGCGCGTGGCATATCCGTACCGGGTGCGCTCCGGGGTCCTGCGGGCCTTTCTGCCGGCGATCGTCGACCTGGAGGCCGGGGTGGTGACCCGCAGTGAGCGTCTGCCCGATGGTGGATGACAGAAGGGGGGCCGCGCTGCTGTTGGTCGTCCTCTGGCTCCCCGTCCTGCTGGTCGGCGCCGCCCTGGTCCTGGACGGGGGACAGCTGTTCCTCGCCCGTTACCGGCTGCAGGCGGCCGTCGACCTTGCCGCCCTGGCTGCGGTCCAGTCCCTGGACTGGGACAGGCTGGCCGACGGAGAGGTCGTCATCATCGTCGATGAGGCCGAGGAGGTGGCACAACAGTATCTCTCGGACAATCTTGCCGCCCTGACCGGCAGGGGGTTCGAGGAATTCCAGGTGTGGGTGATCAACGCGAGCCCTGAAACTCCCGGGGTGCACCCGGTGACTGCAGAGGAGGTGCTTCATCCAACGGTGGTCCTTCGCTGCCGGCTTCAGGGTCCTCACAGCTGGTTTGGCGCCTGGCGGGACGCTCCAGCCCTGCAGGCGGAGGCCGATGCCTCACTGCGACCGCGGGGCGACGATTGATGGCAGAGCTCATGAAAGCCCAGGTTACTGGCATGGCCGTTCTGCCCTGGCCTGCTGCTGTGCCATCGCGAAGACAGATCTTGCTACTCAATGTTGAATGCGTCAGAGACGCTCACAGAGGTCCGGATCACCGTGAGCGTCTCCTCCAACCCCTCCGTGAGACTGGCGGCTGCCCCCGGATGCTGATCCTCAAGGGTATCCGCCAACTGACCGAGGTCGGTTTCTCTTCCTCGGAAATCGAAACGAACAAGAAAGCGCTGGAAAGACAGGTCGCATGGCCAGTGATCCCCCGGGAGCAATCCACCCGGTAGATGGAGAATTTGGTCGTTGCCACGACACCCGCCGTGCAGATCCGGAAGCACTGCGCGATCGGGACCACCCGCCCGAACCGGGAGCGTACCGTGGAAGCAATGGGGCGCGATGCCGGTCCACGAATCCAGAGCGTCACCCGTTGCTGGGCAGCAACCGGGGACACTGCAGGTCGCCTCGATCGCACGACATCCCGGGAGGAGATCTCCATGATGCGGCGCCTGGCATCCTACGAATGCCGGTCATCATCCTGGCGCGGACGGGATGGGCGGTGGAGGGGAATCGCGTGCTCGAGCAATTTGCCAAGATGAAGATCACCCGGGACGAGGGGGGAAACGGGAGTTCCCGCGCAACCCCGAGTACGCGCCCTGAGAACTCCCGAAAATTGACGAACGGAGAGAGTCCGTACAGCAAATGCGACCGGCCGAACATGCGCAACACACAGAGTAGACCAACGAGATGCTCGAATGCCTGCCAGTCCCAGGAGGATGCCCCCCGGCAGGCGGAAGACAACTGGGGGAACCCACGCGTCGTCGGACCCAAACACATATCCCTGACGATGGGCCTGAGTACGAGCATCGCGTGACGAGACCGTGAGCCCTTCTCCGGGAGCGTTACTCGCTGCTCAGGTTGTACTTCATGATGACGGCGTGTTTTGCACCCTTCACGCGCTCGGCGGCGTAGACATCCCCGGCGGGCCCCCGCGCTTGCTGCACGACGCGACCGACGGTCTCCAGGTCTTCCTCATCCAGCGCAAAATCAAAGAGGCGCACCATCTCTGGCAAGTGGCGGGCGTGACGCGCTCCAATGATCACCGCACCCACACCGCTCTTCTGCAGGATGTACCGGCTGGCAACAGCCGCAATGCCGACGCGGTGCTTTCGGCCGATCTCCTGCAGAGTGGTCAACAGCTGCTGAAACAGGTCCCAACCGCCAAAATCGTCGACCATCAGTTTGTACTTCACCACGGAGCGATTCTCATGGGGAGGATCCGGTTCCGGTACACCCAGGTACCGGGACGAGAGCAATCCTCCCGCCACGGTGCCGTAGCAGAGCAGCGCAATGCCCGACCGCTCACACAGAGAGACCATGCCCCGCTCGGGGCGGTGGTCTAACACCGAGTACTGCACCTGGTTGGACACAACGTCGATCCCTGCCTGCAAGACCTCTTCCAGATGCGCCACGTCAAAGTTGGTTACGCCGATCTCTCGGATCTTGCCCGCCTTCTGCAGGGCCTGCAGGTGGGCCAGCGCCTCCACGTAACCGGGAATCGCATAGTCCCACCAGTGAAACTGCACCATTTCCAGCCGGTCGACGCCGAGCCGCTGGAGCGACCGGTCCACGATGGCCTCGATGTCCTGCCTGCGCAACACTGGCAGGGAATCAAGATCAGGCACACACTTGGTGTGGATCTGCACCCCCGGCAGGGAGCCATCCTCCATCGCGCCTCGGTAGCGCCGCAGGAATTGCCCGATGAGCTCCTCGACTCCCGTATAGATGTCAGCACAGTCGAAGGTGGTAATCCCGGTCTCCACATACCGGCGCATGTCCTCCACCGCCTTCTCCCGGTCAACCGGCCCGTGACCACCGGCCAACTGCCAACCACCCTTGATTACGCGGGATATGGTGTATTCTGGGGTCAAGCTATACCGCTGCACAATGGACATAGGCAACTCCTCCCATTTTCCTCGAGGGACAGGCGATTCCGGTGAACTCGTGCGCCCATTCCGATGCAACAACGACCCGCTGTGCGATGGAGTTCGCCAAGCGCTCTGCGAAGATCGTCCGGATCTGGTGCCGATGTGATCTCACATCGTCATCGTCCGCTGTACTCACGGTGCTGCGTGGATCCGTGCTGGTATTCGCCACCTTCCTCGCCCACATCCATCTCTGGCTAATGTAGTTGTGCCCTCGACGACTGGCCGTTTCGTCCACAGCCACTTGCTCTACCTCAGAGAAATCACTGTCTTCCCGGGCCCCATCCACATAGTGATGGATAATGCGCCAAACCTT
>PWUB01000016.1 GCA_003563755.1 Clostridia bacterium | reverse complement strand
GCCGACGTCTGACCACTCTCCCCCGGCGGGCACGCAGAAGAGCCCGCTTGACCCCGGGCATGCGTTCGCGAATCCTCTCTTGCAGATCACAGGTGTTCCATACACGCATGGTTCTCATCACCCACTTACCGGTTTGTGTAAATCGTACCACAGCATTCTCTGCAGGGACGATGCAGCCTGCGAGTAAAGGGCATTTGCGATGTTTTGCGTACAAGAGACGACCTTCACACGATCTCGCGCCGCCGGTGGCGGGGCCTCGTCGTAGCCAAAACGCTGATGCGGAACGAAGAAGGCAGCTGCACCCTTCGGCAGCACATCGAAGGCGTGGCTGATAGCGGCTTACTGTCCAACCATTCCAGCGGCCCTCTCTCTTCACCATGCATTGGAGTGAAGAGAGGTTCTTCCTGCATCCGTTGTGGATCCGGCGTACCAGGCAGCCCGTTACCCCGTCCATCCGTCGGTCTGCCACGGATGGACGGGGTCACGGGCCGTTCTTCGGTGAGAGGTTCAACGTTGTGGATTGTCCGAGATCACATATGCGCCTGCAGCGAATACGTCACCCGGAGCCAGGATATCCTCCGGAGTCACGAAAACCGCCTGCCCGGGCTCATCTGGACCGGGCTCCAGGCTTACCTCCTGGGCCGCAAAAGCTATCATGATCCCGGGGCCAGGTATCCCTGGCTTCTTCCACAGGATGAGATGGCCAACATCCAGCTGCAGCCCCCAGTGGGTCACAAGGTCGAGCAGAATCTCCGGATGAGCACGACCCATGCGCTGCACCGCCTCGGCAGCTCCTTCGAGTCCCGGGGGTAGGCGAATGTAGTCGGTGGCAGCGGAGGTGACCCCGTACGCCACCACGAAGATCCCTTCCGGGAAGCGTTCGAGGGCCGTCGGTACCAGGTCCTCGGGTGGGACATGGATAAACTGGCCCAGCTCCTGTTCCGCCGGGGGCAAAAACTCGTTGATCTTAACCATCTGAGCATCGAGTCCCACGATGACGTCAACATCGGTCGCACCGGGATTCACACTCAGGGCGATGAAATGGTTATGTTCGAGCTCGATGGTCAGAAAGCCGTGCAGGATGGTTGCTGCGTCAGGGGCCAGGTCCTGAAGGTGCAAAGCGGCCTGTAGGGGCTCACCGAGCACCATCCGCTGAAGCATCACCGTGGCCTCCGCCCGGTTCGCGGCGGCCTCGGGCCGGAAAGTACCGTCAGGATAACCGGTGATGATGCCTGCATCGACAGCCCCCTGAACGTAACCCCGGTCCTCGCCGGATAGGCCGTCGGTGTCAGGGAACCTGCCCTCGGCCGCTCCGGCGGGAGGATCTTCGATCCCACGCCTCATGGTGCGGACGATGAGCCTGGCCATCTCCAGGCGGGAGATAGCCTCGTCGGGACCGAAACGGCCCCTGTAGCGAGCGGGCTCGCATATGCCTGCGGCCACGGCTGCTTCGAGGTACGGGGTGACCCAGTGTGAGCCTGTGTCACCGAAAGTCGGGACCGCTGAGTGATGAAGATCCAGGCCAGCAGCGGACACCAGCATGCGGACGAACTGCGCCCGTGTCACCTGGGCAGCAGGTCGGAAGGTGCCGTCAGGAAATCCACTGATTATCTCCTCGTCAACCAGGTACAGGACTGCGTCCCGGGCCCAGGTCCAGGATTCGTCCACATCAGCGAAGGGTGCAGCCCCGAGGGCGGTGCCCCCGCCGAGGCAAAACACTAACAGGGCGGCGATCGTGATCATGAGGCCTCCCTTGTTCATGGGCCTTCATCCTCCTCCCTCATTCGCCACTATCGGGGTCGCCCTCGTCGGTTTCGAAGGGTGGTCCCAGGCGCTCACGGGCCGACTCGGAGACCTGGTGGCCGAACCTCTCCATGAGCTGCTCCAGGGCACCCTGGGCCTGCTCCTGGTTTCCCGGAAACTCGCCGTTCGCTATTCCCTCCAGGACATCCAGTGCCTGGTTCCGACCGTTCCGGACTGCCTCCAATGCCGTGTTCAGACCCTCCAGGGCCTCCACGGGCATGTCCTCGCCTACCTCATCCAGGAGGTCCTGCAGGACTTTCTCTGCCTCCAGAGTCGCCTCCGCAACAACATCAGCAGCATCCATGTCATCGCCGTTTTCGACCATCTGGTCAAAAATACCGCCTATGACTCCCGCCGTGCGGGCCGTTCTGCCGGCCAGGTGCCCCACGATGTCAGGACGCCCGCGCTGCACCATGCTGCCTATCTCGTTGACACGAAGCTCCAGCAGCTGGGCAACGAATCCTGCCCTGTCCGCGGCGTTCTCCGTCAGTCGCAGCCGCACCTCTTCGATGATCTGTTGGAGAAAATAAAACGGTGAATCAGCATCTATGCCGCCGGGAGATTCGTCGTCGGCTGCCAGTGCGGGAACGGCTACCATGACCACGACCGCGGCGACTACCAGCAGTGTGATTGCCCTTTTCATCTCACTCATCCTCTCATGGGTGGTGGAAAGCCTCTATGTGCTTATACGGAGGTTAGCACCTATTATGGGGGGTATCGAGGGATCCTGGCGTTAGGTACCCCGTGCTCGGAGAGTGATGTCAGGTCAACCAGCGGAGGCTGAAGACAGGGTTTCGTATAACCTATCTTCACCCCCCTTTTGGGGCACGGAAAAGGCCCCGAAAGTGCGGCGGGGCGGGGCCAGGAAGGGTTATTGAGGTAGTTGATTTCTTAGACCACGCCAGTATCCCTGAAGGGATCGCCACCAGCCCACGTTGTTGATTT